>DASVZE010000560.1:0-4951 GCA_036391775.1 Chloroflexota bacterium
GACTCGTCTAGCGCCCGTCAGCTGCGAGTCCACCATATTGATATCTGGATAGGAAAACTCTGATGACCTTGCGAGCTCTAATCGACGTGACAACCCAACTCATGACAAGCGGCGATTTCCGCAACCTCTTGGTCAACGACGCGGACCATGCACTCTCGACCTTCGATCTCACCGAGGAGGAGAAGACTGCCATAAAGTCACGCGATCGCTGGCAGCTTGAGGCGTGCGGTCTTGAGGAATGGACAGCTCGATGGGTGTCCGCTCTGCGATAAGTGTTCGCTTCGTGATAAGCTGTCCGATTGCTGGCTTCGGGTCCGAGACCTCCGGCCATGTGTCGTTCCAACTGTCTCCGGTCCACGGCCGGCATTTAGGATTGATTGACCGGCCACTCGGGTCCACGGTAGACTATGCGGTCATTGCGCAAGCAGGGTCGAACGGCACATCGGGGCGTGGCGCAGCTTGGTAGCGCGCAGCGTTCGGGACGCTGAGGTCGGAGGTTCAAATCCTCTCGCCCCGACCAAAAAATCAGTTCGAGACTGTGCGCCTGGTTAACCACAACGTGGTGGAGTCAATTCGCACCGCTGGGTAACGGCGCTGTAGAAACGATGTGAATCCGGGTGGGTACCCGCTACTGGCGCCCGAGCTCAGTACCACGACGGCGGTACCTGCGAGGCGCCTTTCAAGGTATCGGGGCCCCACCAGCACGCCAACGTTCCAGAAATAGTGAAGGGCCGCCGGTCGTTTCGCGAGATAAGCGTACTCGAACCGATCCGCCAATATCGGATCGTGCTTCTGGGTGATGCGATCGAGGATCCGAACCGTGGGATTGATGTCTGAGAGATGTGCCGCCGTCACAAAAAGCGGAGACGGTCCGCCGACATCCAGTAACGCGCTCCAGCCACACGCGACAATGAGCAACGTACTTACGACGGCTTTGAAATTGACGGTGAGCAATCGAGCCGCGAGGGGCGCCGAAAGTAAGGCGCCGAACGGAACCGTAGGAACGAAGTAGTGATAATAAATCTGGGGCGAGAATATAAAGACCCCGCCGACTAGAAAGGCGATCAAGAGCCAGGGGGGCTGGCGATACTTCGCCGTGGCAATCAAGCCGAGTACATTGACTGCAGGCCAATAGAGGACTGCTGTCTCGATCCGCTGTAACGCCGGCATTTCCCAGCGATTTCGCTGAAAGACGATGGTGTCGTTGTACAGCGCGCGCGCGTGCCACAAAAATGGACCAAACGAGACCGCAACCGCGAGACACGTGCCTCCGAGAATACAGATCGTTCTCCGCGGAGCAGCTGCCAGATAGACTGGAAGCACGAGTGCGGCAGGATACTTGATCCAGATCGCGATTCCGGCAATCATGCCGGCCAACAGGCCGGCTCTCTGAGACGAATGTGTAAGGAGAATCGAGAGGCCGGCCACTTCCAGAAACGTTATTAACGGATCCTGGCCGACGCGAACTGCCGAGACAAGTGCCAGCGGGCTGAATGCATAGATAAGACCTGCAGCGAAGCCGCCGCGAGAGCCATGGATGCGCTTCCCGACGACCAGCACAAGGACCGTGGTTATGGAATCGATGAGGGACGTGACGATTCGAGCAAGCGGCCACCAGAGACTTGTAAAAGGCGAGAGAAATCGGTACAGGACAAGGACGCCTGGCGGATGAAAGAAGGAGAAGTCCACGTACGGAACCGCTCCCCGCGCGTAGTCTCGTCCAAGCAAGAGGATGACGAATTCATCGTAGTCGTAGGTATTTGACACCACTAGGGCAAACAGCAGTCGTAGCGCGAATGCCGCGAGAAAGAGGGAAAGGGCGTCACGATACTCGTGAGTCAGCTGTTTCAGATAACGTGGCGGGCGTGGCCCAACTTTGGTTCGGACGGGGTCGGCGGTCATTACAAACATGTTGCGAGCGACGCGGTTCGTGGGTAGAATGTCGCGCCGATGGGGATCAGGCCGGCGAGGACAGCACCGGCAGGGATACGACTACGGCGAGCCACTTTGGGTGCAGGGAGAACATAGCTTGTCGATTTACGCATGGTATCGGCGCGGAGTGCCATACATCCTTGCAGTTTATTTTGCGGCTGTCGCGGGTCTTTTTCTGTACCAGAATATGCGGTTCAACGTGGAGTGGGTGGCGCTTGTCCTCTTCGGAGCTGCGCTGTTATCAGGCAGAGGACCGCTGTTTATTCGAGATTGGGGAGTTCTTTTCGTCGTTCTTCTTGCCTGGCAAGTAACGTCCGGGCTCGCAACGCATTTCGCGTTTCCCGAGCATTTAACCGAGCTGATTCGCGCTGATAGGAGCCTCTTTTTTGGTCACGTCCCATCCGTCTGGCTGCAATCCCACCTCTATCACCCAAACCGGCTTGAGCCTTGGGACGTGCTTTCCGCCTGTATGTACATGCTGCATTTCCTTGCCCCTCTAGTGGCAGGGTTCCTGATTTGGATGACCAATAGAGCACTCTTTCGTAGATTCGCGGTAGCGTTCGTCGTGGTGGCAATTGCCGGCTTCGCCACGTATGTGCTATATCCGGCAGATCCGCCTTGGCGTGCGGCGCTGCCACTCGTGGAGTTTCACGGCCACTATTACGATTTTCACAAGGGTATGATCGAAGTGGGTGAACGCTGGATTCCGCTGCCGGCGGGACACTATCCCCACGTGTATTTGCATGGCGTCCGCAATCTCTTCGACACCGTGATCGGTCGGTGGTACAACCCATATCACGGAACCATCTTTCTCCCGTTCATCCAGTTACATTACGACCAGATCGGTGCTATGCCATCAGAACACGCGGCTTATCCGATGTTGTTCTATCTTTTCCTGAGGCGACAGTTCGGGCGCTGGGCCCATCTATCTCTCATCTACATTGCCGCTGTCGTATTCGCTGTCCTGTATCTGGGACAGCATTACTTTATCGACGTACTCGTAGGCTTCGCATACGGTGGACTAGGCTATTTCCTCGTGATGAACCTCCTACCCTGGATTCGGTCGATTCCGGCTGCGCCCGAAACCCCCAGGTATGGTGTGCCCGCTTACGCAACGGAATTGGCGGATCTCGAGGAAGCGTAGCCGCGTGCGCCTGGCCCAAACTTCCTCGGCATCTCGCGGCGCAGTCGCGCGCATTTTTATCTTGTGCTTCATCGTGTATGCCTATTTCATGCCGAGGTGGGCCGACTGGAACATTGACTCGCGTTTTGATCTGACACGCGCAATCGTCGACTTGCACACTGTTCGAATTGATAAATTTCACTGGAATACCTGGGACAAAGCCGTCTACAAGCACCACTATTACAGCGACAAAGCTCCCGGCACGGCGATGTTGGGCGTGGTGGTATATGGCGCTTTTGACGCGATGCGGAACGCTCCGGGTATCGGTTCAGGTATTCGCGCACTGGAGCAAAACTCGGCGTGGAATACGCCGATAGCGCTCGGTCGTGAGAGCACCCAGCTTGCGCCGGCTGCTCGAGGGACTGTCCTTGGCGGATGTCAACGTTCCGGCACGGCGGGAAATGTCCAATACATCCCGTGGGGCAACCGCCTTGTTCCACCAATGCGAAATTGGGCGCTGTCCAAGTACGTGACGACAGTCGGAGCGGTTGCGCTGCTGTCCGCGCTTTTCGTCGCCTTTTTCTACTGGTTCCTTGGATTCTTCGCCCTGAGCGCTTCGGTTCGCGTAGTCGCAACCCTGCTTTATGCGTTTGCCACCGACGCGATGCCCTATTCAACCGTGTTTTACTCACATCAGCTGGCGGCCGGAATGCTCTTCACCGGGTTTGCTCTTACGTGGTTGAGGCGGTTCGGGGTCATAGGACCGTGGGCGCTGCCAATGGCGGGATTTCTTTTTGGATTTGCGTTCTTCACCGAATACACGGTTCTGTTGATCATTGCGGTTGCCGGCATTTATGTGCTCTGGACTTTCAGACAGAGAGTCCGGGAGATCGCTACCGCTTGTATCGCCGGCGCTGTGCCGGTCTGCGGAGTCTTCGCTTATAACTGGGCGTGCTTCGGGAATCCACTCGATACAGGTTATTCGCACGACTTTTGCTGGTCGTCGGCCCAGGCCGCGGGGTACCAGGGCTTTACCTACCCACACATAGGCCCTCTGACGGACCTCACGGTCGGGCCGTTCCGCGGACTGTTCTACATGTCGCCCTATCTGCTGTTCGCACTGCCCGGATTGGCACTAATGTGGCGCTTCCGTTATCGAGCGGAAGCGCTGACCTGTTTTGCGGTCGCGGCCGTATTTATTCTCGCTCTCAGCTCGTATTGGGGGTGGAACGGGGGAAAGGTAGAAGGCCCCAGATATCTCGTACCTGCGATCCCCTTCCTCGCCATGCCGGTCGCGTTTTCGCTGCAGCGATCGGCACGGATACCGGCAGCCAGGACCTTGTTCTATGCGGCGGCAGCCTGGTCGATTTTTATTGTTTGGATTCAGTTTCTAGGCGGAGAGCTCTTCCCCATTTCCTGGCTGCGAGATCCTGTCTTTGACTACTCTCTGCCGGAGCTTACGGGAAATCACATTCCGCCGAATGCCGGCATGTTTCTAGGTCTCCACGGCTGGCACAGTCTGCTACCGCTGTCGGCTGCACTCATACTCATGGCGATGCTTCCTGTTCGTAAGCGCAAAAAACCGGTACGAGCGCCCATCGCCGTCCCGGTGACTCAATAGGAAGGTGTTGACTAAGCGCGCCGGCCCTGCGCGCTGTGGGATGTGGGCTCCAGTCTTGCTGCTTACTTTGGTCACAGCCGTGTGGGGTTGGACCTTTGTTGTAGTGAGAGACGCAGTCGCCGCTTTTCCGGTGACCATATTTCTCGGTCTCCGCTTCGGACTCGCGGCAGCGTGCCTCCTTCCAATGCTTTTGACAAAAGGGACCGGAGTTCGTGCGGGTGTCTTGCCCGGGCTCGCACTATCCGCCGGATACCTTTTCCAGACGACCGGATTGA
>DASVZE010000561.1:0-7085 GCA_036391775.1 Chloroflexota bacterium
GCCCCGAGGTGGATGCCGCGGTGTCGCTTGTGTCCGCCCATCCTGGCGTACGAGAGGTTATGGTGCGGCGCCAGCGGCAGCTGGCGGCAAACAGTAATATTGTCATGGTCGGCCGTGATATCGGGACGACGGTCCTGCCGACTGCACCTGCCAAGCTGTGGCTGACTGCATCTCCCGAGACCAGAGCAGAGCGTAGGCTGGTAGAACAGGAAGCCGGTTTCGGTGGCACGACTCCCGAGGAAGTCGTCGCTGGTCTGGCGCACCGTGACACGTATGACGCGGGGCGCGAGGCCTCGCCGCTACGGCAGGCGAACGATGCTATCGTGATCGAAACCGATGGCAAGACAATCGAAAGAACGGTCCATGACGCGCTCGCGGAGGTGGAAAAGAGGCTGCCCCCCAGCCGGGCGAGAACAGTCCGCGGGGAGTTAGATCCCTAGAATTTGGACAGTCACCTGCCGGCGTTTTGGACGATCTAGCTCAACCAAAAAGACTCGCTGCCACCGGCCAAGCTGCAGCCGACCGTCCGCAATTGGAACCGTTTCGCTGGAGCTTAACATCAGGTGTTGGCAATGGGAGTGAGCGTTCGGGCACTCGTCCTCTTCCATGTTGACTGTCCGGACATCGAAATTGTTGTGATTGTAGTCTCCATCGAGAGGCGCAATCTCGCCGAGAAAGCGGCTCATGTCCTTTATGAGCTCTGGCTCGGACTCATTGATCTTGATGGCTGCGGTCGTATGGGACGAAAAAATGCAGGCAATTCCGCTCCGAATGTCCGCACGCTCCACGGCGTCGACGATATCATCCGTAATGTCGACGAATTCGGGGGCGGCGTTTGTCAGATACGTGAGCACTTCGCTGTGGGCACTGAAGCCCGGCTCTGGGGGGTGCACTTGATGTGAAATCATTGTTTTAGAAACGTTCGATCCTTCTTTGTATGACACGCAGCCAGAAGCAGTCGCATTTCCGGAAGTACCGGAGCAGCGCGGCCCCTTGCTTAACTGTACGAAATTAGCAAGCGGACGGTCGAAAACAGCTACTCCAAGGTGAGCAAGGGCTGTCCAGTTTCGACAGTATCGCCGGGCCGAACATGCACCTCTTTGATCCGGCCGGAGCGGTGAACGTGAACGTCATTCTCCATTTTCATGGCCTCGATGACAATGACTGTTTGGCCCGCTTCCACCGTTTGCCCCTGTGCGGCGCTGACAGAAAGCACGGTTCCATGCATGGGGCTGGCCAGGGTTGCGCCCCTGCCTTTGCTCACGTCCGGCCGCACCGCTCTGGAAGTGGCGGAGGCCACGGACGGGGCCTTCTCAACTTCAGACACGTGGACTCGGAAGAATTTGCGATTTACCTCGACCTCGAACTCGCGTCCGCCAACCCGCACCACTCCGGGGGACTGCGCGCTGCCCGACGTGACAACCGGCTGCAGGTGCGCCACCAGCCGCGACAGCTCGTCTTCAACAAATGTCGTACTGAAGCGGCTCGTAATGAATTCTTCGCTCGTGAGTAAGGACTGGGCGAATGGAAGTGTCGTGACAGGGCCATCAATCCGGTATTCGTCCATAGCACGCAGCATCCGAAGCCGAGCCGCTTCGCGATCATGCGCCCAGACAATGAGCTTCGAAAGAAGGGAATCGTAGTACTGAGGTATGACGGAACCGGCGCGGACTCCTGAATCGACCCGGACACCTGGCCCCCCGGGCGCAAGATAGTCCGTAATGCTTGTCGTGCTCGGCCGGAAGCCGTTTTGCGGATCTTCTGCATTGATCCGGACCTCTATGGCATGTCCATCCAGGTCAGACCTGCTCCCTGAAGTCGTCATGGCTTCACCTGCAGCGACTAGCACCATCTCTTTGATAAGGTCCGTGCCGGTTACCATCTCGGTTACCGGGTGTTCGACCTGTATTCGGGTATTCATCTCGAGGAAGTAGAAGGCGCCGCTCTGATCCAGCAGGAACTCTACCGTTCCCGCGCTCCAGTACTGCGCCGCTGAAGCGGCTCGCAGGGCCATCTCACCCATCTGAGCCCGCAAGGCGGAGCTTACGGCCGTACTTGGCGCCTCTTCAATGAGTTTCTGATGCATACGCTGTAGCGAGCATTCACGCTCGCCGAGATGGATCAGGTTTCCGTGCTGATCGCCCAGCACCTGTATCTCGACATGCCGCGGGTGCTCGAAGTACCGCTCCACGTACACTGCCGGGTCCCGGAAGTAGGTCTGAGCCTCACGACTTGATCTCTCGAGTGCGTCTGCCAGCGCGTTTGGATCTCTCACTACCCTGATACCTCGGCCGCCCCCACCAGCCGACGCTTTCACGGCCACTGGAAAGCCGTGCTGACGAACGAAGTTCTCGACATCAGCCAGTGATCTGACAGGTTCTTGCGTACCTGGCACGAGCGGTACTCCCAGCCGGGATGCGGCCTGTTTGGCTGCCACTTTGTTTCCCATGAGCCGGATAGAGTCAACCGAAGGACCAATGAAGATCATCCGAGCATCGGCCACGGCTTGGGCGAATTCAGCATTCTCCGCCAGAAAGCCGTAGCCCGGATGCACTGCGTCGGCTCCGGACAGGGACGCTACCTCCAGTAGGGCCTGGATATTCAGATAGCTGGCCGTCGATGGACCCGCGCCCAGGAAATATGCTTCGTCCGCCAGCTCAACAAAAAGCGCGTTACGATCAGCATCCGAGAAAGCTGCAATGGAACGGATACCGAGCTCACGCAGAGTTCGAATAATGCGAACGGCTATTTCGCCCCGGTTGGCGACCAAGACTTTCTTAAACATGCTTCCGCCAGGTACGTGTGGTCCTCGTATAGTGACCGTGGGCTGCATGAACTGCCTCCCAACGGGCCGTCATCAGCCATCGTTCCTCGGGAGCCTCGATTCGCCCATTCAAGACCATCTGAAGTGCGGCCAGAACGGCAGCAATCTCATCGGCCGACGCCTTGCTCATTCCATCTATCTGCGCGTCCATCTACAGCGGAATGTTTCCGTGCTTTTTAGGTGGCAAAGCGTCCCGCTTTGAGCGGGCCATTGATAGGGCACGGATGAGCGCCGGCCGAGTCTCTTCCGGGTCGATGACATCATCCACGTACCCCCGATTGGCGGCTGTATATGGATCGGCAAACTGACTGGCATACTCTCGAGCAAGTTGAGCGGTCAGCGCCTGCGGATCGGCGGCGGCGGCGATCTCGCGCCGGTGCATGATCTGTACGGCGGCGTCCGGCCCCATGACGGCAATCTCCGCCGTTGGCCATGCCAGATTGACATCAGCCCGAATGTGCTTGGAGGCCATGACGTCGTACGCGCCTCCATACGCTTTGCGCGTGATGATGGTCAACTTCGGCACCGTCGCCTCTGCGAATGCATACAGAAGCTTCGCGCCGTGGCGGATTATTCCGCCATACTCCTGTCCCGTACCGGGAAGGAAGCCGGGGACGTCGACAAATGTAAGCAGCGGAATATTGAAGCAATCACAAAATCGCACGAAGCGTGCAGCTTTCTCCGACGACGCGATATCCAGCACTCCAGCCAGGTGTTTGGGCTGATTCGCCACCACGCCTACCGGATACCCGTCAAGTCGCCCAAAAGCGCAGATTATATTGCGCGCGTACTCGGGCTGCACCTCGAGGGTCTCGCCATTGTCCAGTACTGCTTCCAGAACAAGTTTCATGTCGTAGGGGCGGGTCGCCGAGGCCGGTATCATTCCTCGCAATGCAGGGTCACGTCGGTCTGGGTCATCTCGCGGCTTACTTCGCGGTGGATCATCCAGATTGTTCGACGGCAGGAAACTCAAAAGGTGCCTAACCCCGGAGAATGCCTCCTGCTCATCCGCAGCGGAAAAGTGCGCAACTCCACTTCGGGTCGCATGCGTGGCGGCGCCGCCCAGATCTTCGGACGTTACGCTTTCGCCGGTCACCGTCTTGACCACGTCCGGCCCGGTGATAAACATGTACGAGATGCCCTGCACCATGAAGATGAAGTCCGTAATGGCCGGCGAATAGACTGCCCCTCCGGCGCACGGACCGGCCACCACGGAGATTTGCGGGACGACCCCGGACGCCATGACGTTGCGCCAGAAGATCTCGGCGTATCCTCCGAGGCTAACAACGCCCTCCTGAATGCGTGCCCCTCCCGAGTCGTTAATGCCCACCAAGGGCGCACCCATCTTCGTCGCCAGATCCATGACTTTGACAATCTTTTCGGCGAAGACCTCGCCCAGACTCCCGCCAAAGACCGTAAAGTCTTGAGAAAAGACAAAGATTCTGCGTCCGTCCACTGTCCCGTAACCGGTGACGACGCCGTCGCCGAGATATTTGCGCTCCTGCAAGCCGAAATTTTGGGACCGGTGGGTGGCAAATCGATCAAGCTCGACAAACGATCCGGGATCAAGCAACAGATCAAGGCGCTCCCGGGCTGTAAGCTTGCCACGTTCGTGCTGACGTTCTTCGGCTTCGAGTCCCGCAGGATGCAGTGCTTGCTCGCGCAAACGTTGTAGCCGCTCTGCCGGGCTTATGTCGTCGACTGACTCGCCCTGGTTGGCAGGCGCACCGCGCTGCCGAATCGAGTCAGCCACTAGTCGCTCCTGTCAAAGGTGCCGAAAACGCCTCGCAAGGCGTCGGACACCTCGCCGATGGTTGCCCGCTGAGCGAGCGCATTCTTCATTGGGTAGAGGAGGTTGCTTGAGCCGCGGGCGACTTCCGCCACCGACTGGAGTGCGGCACGCACGGCTTCGGGCTGCCGGACCAAACGAAGCTCAACTAATCGGTGACACTGCTCTGCCTCCAGTTCCGGATCAGCCGCCAGCGTCTCGACCTGAGCCACCCCGGATTGCTGGAACGAGTTCACGCCAACAATAAGTCGTTCGCCGGAGTCGATTTCGCGCTGCACTCTATATGCCGCGTCTTCGATCTCGTTTTGCACGAAGCCGCACTCAAGGGCAGCGACGGCGCCCCCAAGCTCGTCCACTCGCCTGATAAGATCGCGCACCCGGTTGGCAATCTGATCTGTCAGATACTCGATCGCGTATGATCCGCCAAACGGATCAGCCAATGCGGGCGTCCCAGACTCATGCGCCAGAATTTGTTGCGTGCGGAGTGCCAGTGTTGCAGCCTCTTCGGTCGGTAAGGCCAGAGCCTCGTCGAACGAATTGGTGTGCAGACTCTGTGTGCCGCCCAGCACCGCGCTCAGTGCTTGCAGGGTTACACGTACCACATTGTTGAGTGGTTGTTGAGCCGTAAGAGTCGAGCCCGCGGTCTGAGTGTGGAAGCGAAGCATGCAGGCGCGCGGGTTCCTTGCACCAAACCTGTCTCTCATCGTTTCCGCCCATACCTCACGTGCCGCCCGAAACTTCGCTATTTCTTCCAGAAAATTGTTGTGCGCATTGAAGAAAAAGCTGAGTCTCGGGGCAAACTCGTCCACCCGCAGCCCGGCGTCTATGGCTGCCTGCGTGTAGGTGATCGCATTGCACAGAGTGAAACCGACCTCCTGGACGGCGGTGGAACCGGCCTCGCGGATGTGGTAGCCGCTGATGCTGATCGTGTTCCAGTTAGGTACCTCGCGCTGTGCGTAAGCCATGAGATCCGTCACCAGGCGAAGCGACGCGGCGGCCGGATAGATGTACGTACCACGGGCAGCGTATTCCTTCAATATGTCGTTCTGCACCGTCCCGTTGAGCTTATCTCCGCTGATACCGCGCGACTCGGCCACCAGCTGGTAGAGCAAGAGCAAGCATGCCGCGGTCGCATTGATCGTCATCGACGTGCTGACTCGGTCGAGCGGGATACCATCCAGCAAGACATCCATGTCGTCGATACTGTCGATCGCCACTCCCACCCTGCCAACTTCACCACTTGCTCGGGGACTGTCGGAGTCATATCCCATCTGGGTGGGCAGGTCGAAGGCGGTGCTCAGTCCGGTTTGTCCCTGTGAGAGCAAGTAGTGAAAACGCCGGTTCGTCTCGCGCGCAGTTCCAAATCCGGCATACTGGCGCATTGTCCAGAGTCGGCCACGATAGCCGTCCGGCCGTATGCCGCGCGTGTACGGAAACGTCCCGGGCAATGGCTTTCGGGAACCGGCGCCCTCATCGTATGCCGCATCAAGCGGAATGCCCGCGTCTGTATCGAATTGATGGGTGGTCGTCACCCGTCTCTAGGCTCCGGCCGGCACTCCGAGCAGGCCGGCCACGCGCTCTCCGATTTCCTGAATGGTGTCGGCTACCGGAACGCCGACGCGCCGAAAGGCTTCCACCTTGTGCTGTGGTCCACCGACCCCGCCGGTAATGATGGCACCTGCATGGCCCATGCGTTTGCCGGGAGGCGCCGTGCGTCCGGAGATAAAAGCGACGACCGGCTTACCGGAGCGGCTGCCGATATATGCCGCCGCATCTTCTTCGTCAGTTCCGCCAATCTCGCCGATCAAGACCACTACGTCGGTTTGGTCGTCTCTGTCAAAGAGCTGGAGCACGTCCGTAAATGAGGTCCCGATAAGTGGATCCCCTCCAATACCTACAGTGGTCGACTGACCAATTCCGCGACTCGTCAGCTCGTTCACCATTTCATAGGTCAAGGTACCGCTGCGAGACACTATGCCGACGCGTCCCTCTTTGAACAGCTGATTCGGCATGATCCCCACCTTGCACTTTCCAGAGCTAACCAGTCCGGGGCAATTCGGGCCAATCAGGCGTGCTCCGCGCTCCGAGACGAAACGATAGGCTCGCGCGGCATCATGAACCGGAATATGCTCGCTAATAGCCACGATCAGTTTGACTCCGGCATCCGCCGCTTCCATCACGGAGTCCGCCGCTCCAGGCCCGGGCACGAATATGACCGAGGCATCGGGACTCGCCTGCATCATCGCTTCCGCGACGCTATTAAAGACTGGAATCCCGTCGACATTCGCCCCTCCCTTGCCCGGAGTGACGCCACAAACCACCTTGGTTCCAAAACCCAGCATCTGCTGTGTGTGAAAACGGCCCTCCCGGCCGGTAATTCCCTGGACGAGCAGTCGCGAGTTTTCGTCGATCAGAATGGCCACTATACGCCTCCTGTCGTGGCCGCGGGTGCCCGTTCACCAATCGCCGCCA
>DASVZE010000562.1:0-6150 GCA_036391775.1 Chloroflexota bacterium
GATTCAACAACCTCTTGCTGGCCTTCATGGCCCTGGGCTTGATCGTCGGCATCGCGGCACTGGGCGTCATCGCTATGCGGGCGACGGTGGAGCGACGCCAGCAGATCGGGATGCTGCGCGCTATCGGTTTCCAGCGGAGCATGGTTCGCTCCAGCTTTCTGCTCGAGTCGAGCTTTGTCAGTCTGCTCGGCACCGGCATCGGCATGTCACTGGGACTTCTTCTCGGTCATCAGGTGGTCGACTACTTCGGCAAAAGCGATCCCAGCTTGCACGCCGCCGTACCCTGGCTGCAGGTGGCGGCCTTTGGCCTGCTCACCTACCTGGCCGCGCTCGCCACCACCTGGCTCCCCGCCTGGCAGGCCTCGCGTGTCTATCCGGCGGAGGCACTGAGGTACGAGTAGGAATAGGAGTGGGTCAGGCATTGCCCGACCCACTCCTACTTAGACTGACTGTAAATCTCCAGCTGTATATTGTCGGGATCGCGGAAGATGATCAGCCAGCCGGTGGCGCCTTCCTTGATTGGCGTGTGCTCGACACCCAGCGCATCGAAGTGCCGTTGCCACTCCTCCAGTGCCGTGCGGTCAGGCACACCGAAGGCCAGGTGATCGAGCCCTGTGCGAAACTCGCTGGCCGCCGTTCCGGGGTTCGCCTGGTGCATGCTCAGCACGAGGCGGAAGGGAGACGAGGAGTGCAGCAGAATCTTCTTCTTGCCTCGACCCTCGGTATCCTCCATTTCCCAGCCCTTCTGCAGCCCGAGTACTCGCTCGTACCACTCGGCGCTGCGATCAAGGTCCATAACGGAGAGATTGATGTGATGGACAGTATCGAACTGCGGCACGTTACTTCTTCTTGAAGCAGGTGCCGAACTTGGCGTGATACCCCTGGGGGCAGTGCACCTTGGCCGACTTCAACGTGAAGTCGAGGGAATGGGTGGTGCTGGAGCTTCCCAGGGTTCCGGTAAAGGTCGCGGTCAGGCTACCCGTATCCGACGGGTCGTCAAAGGTTCCGATGACCTGGAGGAACGGTGTATTGTTGCCGGTGGCCGTGACGTCGAAGGTGGCTGGGCTGTCGAACAGCACCTTGTCCGGCTTCCTGGTCGTGCCGGTTTGTACGAAATGCTCCACGATCTGAACCCGGCCACGCGCGTTGTACAGGGTGAGCTTTCCGTCCTGGGTATAGGTTCCAATGGCGCTCACATGAAACGGGGCGACAAAGAACCCTGTCTCGCGAACCTTCAGGATTGACGTATTTGTCAGCTTTCCCTTGGCATAATGCATCAAATCAACCCCGTCGATGCCGATCGACGGATCGGCGGGCGCAGGTTGGGAGCCCGCAGGTCCGGACGTGGCTCCGGTTGCCGCAGCGACCACGGCATCTCCCTGTGCCACCAGCGTTTTGAAGTCACCGCCGATGGTATTGGGATCGCGCTGCATGATCAGGTCCTCCCCCAGCATGGCCAGCTCGCCCAGAGCGTTGCCGTCGTTCCAGACGGCATACACCACATCCACGAACACGCCACTGCCTACGGAGTTAAAGGCAATGGGAAAGACAAACAGGTGGCAGCTCGATTCGTCCGCCAGATAGCAGGGCTGTTCGCTGAACCCCTGACGGTGCATGGTCGACACAGCGTCGTTTGCCATGATTGCCGCGTTGGCCGCGGTATCGAAGTAGCTACCTGTCCAGTACGCCTGAATCGTATCTTCGGAGTTGCTCCCGAACTGGATGGTTGCCTGCTGCTGGTACCCACCCTTGGCGCCGTGGCGCGAGTATGCCGCCTGGTGGGTGTTGCCATAGGAGAAGAAATTGCTGTTGGGATCGTCGAGCTTCGCCGCTGTGAGCGCGCCGCTGCTGACCTGTTTGGTACCGGATGGCCAGGTGCTCCAGGGAATCTGCAGCGCGGAGGCGCTCGAAACATCCGGCGCCGGAGCGCCGGAGTCCTTGAGGGCGGGCAATCCGGTCAGCATGTGCGTCCTCTTGCTACCGGAGGCCAGGTGGACCAAACGCAGCCACTGGCTTGCCGGCAGGTTCACCCGGTGAAATGCGGGGGGTGTGGTGCGGGCCGACGCCGTGGCCGGCATGGCCACGCAGAGAGCTGCGGCTCCCAGGATCAGCGCTTTGCGCCATGCTGTGCCACCGAATGGACTGACGTGTCGTGAGTTCATCGTTCGCCTCACCGTGTCTCTCACGTTGTTCACGGCGCCACCGCCTGCCAGATGCCGCGCCCATGTGTCGCAACCAGTAAAGTTCGGTTCTTGGAGGAGTACACCAGCTGGTAGACCGGAGAAGCCGGCATAGTACTGTCGATTCTCGCCCAGCTCTTGCCGCCGTTCGTGCTGGCATAGACTCCGTAGTCGGAAGAGGCGTATAGGTGGCCGTTGTGGGTATTGATCACGACACTGCTGAACGGCAGGTCGGGCAGGCTGGTGCGTACACCCGAGCCGCTGAGATTGCTCCACGTTCGGCCGCCGTTGCTGGTGCCGAAAATATGTCCCGGCCGCTTGACGGTGTTCTTATTGAATCCGCTGAAGCTCACATAGAACTTGGTGGAAGAGCCCGGCGCGAAGGTGATCGAGGTGGGAGTGCGCCGTGGGAGCGTGTTGTCGATCTCTCGCCAGGTCGGACCACCCACGTAGTTACACATCGAGAAACCCAGAATGTTCTTGAGCGGACTGCAGTTCCCGTCGGTCTTGACCGTAGCGAGGGCGTTATTTGTGATCCACACGCGACCGTTGGACGCCGTGGCCACCACTACGTTTGCGTTCACCGGAGAGACTGCGACCGCAGAGATCCCTCGACCGGCCAGAGCCGGCCCGTTGCAGGTGACGTTAGGATCGGTTGGCTGGCTGGGACAGCGCAGATCGAAGCTGATCGGCACCCAGTCATTCTTGTCACTGGCGTCGTTGGTCACGTCCCCGTCATGGTTGCCGTCGACTCCACCTGCCAGGTTCGAGCGCCAGATCCGGTAGGTGCCGTAGTAGATGGTGCTTGGCTTGCTGGGGGCCAGCGCGTATGGCTGGTAGAACTGTCCGAGGCCGCGCAGGTAATAATCGCCCAGGAAGGATCCGATAAAGGTAGCATTATTGAAGTTACCGGACCCGTCGCTGCGGAAGAGAAACGGGCCGTAAAAGCTGGTGTACACAACCTTTGAGTTCTTGGGGTTTACGGCGGCCACACCACCGTCACTCGATTGGATATGCGTCCAGGTTGTACTGCCTGTGTATTTGAAAGTGCCGTTATCCTGTGTCCCGGCGTAGATTGAGCCGTCCGGCGAGAGAGCCAGACCGTTGAACTGGATAGTGGCCAGTCCGCGATTCAGGTCGTTCCAGGTCTTTCCGCCGTCTGCACTGTGGAAGAGGCCGCCGTCGTTCGCCGTATACACCACGTTTGGATCGGAGGGGGAGAGAACGATGGCATGATCGTCCGGGTGGATTGGACCGTTACCCGCGTTCTCTCCGATGTCGGCCCAGGTCTGGCCGCCATTCGTCGACTTCATAACTGTGGCGCTGCACAGCTGCGGCAAGGGATCGAGTCGCGCGCACTCAGGGCGTGTGCCGCCCAGGTAGCTGTAATTGGCGGTGCCTCCCACATACACTACATTCGCGTTGGTGGGATCGACCGTCACCGGATTGTCGTAGAAGCACTGGCCCGTGCAGGCGTTAGGCGAATTCGGTAGCTCTTGCCAGGTTGCGCCCGCATCGGTGGACTTGTACATCTTTTCCACTGTCTCACTGCCTTCCGGTTGAGCACTGAAATCGGTGGCCGAGCTGGTTGTGGCGTACGACGCATACAGCACATTGGGATTACTGTTTGCCAGCGCGACAGTCACGCTGTTGAAGTACTTGGCCGGGAGGCCGTTTGTCAGATGCGTCCAGTTTTTGCCGCCGTCGGTCGTCTTGAAGATGCCGTTGATGGCGTACTCGCCATCCACCGCGCCTCCGTACTCCGGGTTGTTGAGGTCCGGTGTCAGAGCCAGGTAAATCGTATCCGGGTTCGCGGGGTCCATGGCCATGCTGAGTCCGCCGTCCGTTCCCGCGGCCGGGCTATCAAGCTGCCATGACTTTCCGCCGTCGTGCGAGACATACAGTCCCAGATCGGGCAGATGAGGAATAGTGCGCGATGCCGCTCCTCCCGACGGAGCACCACCCGCCTCGGCGCGCACGCTCAGACCGTAGATGGTAGCATTTGTGCTTCCCGCTGTCCGGGGATCAATAGCAATGGCCGCTATAGCCCGATTGGCGAAGACGGAAGCTCCCAGCGTTGTCCAGGCCTTGCCACCATCGGTCGATCGTAGGATGCCGGCGCCATGATGACTGTCACCGGACAGATTCGGCTCGCCGGTTCCCACGTAAACGATATTCGGATCCTTGGGATCGAGCACCACCGTACCGATTGCCATACTCGTGGAGTGATCCAGCAAAGGTGTCCAGGTGGCGCCCGCGTCGGTCGTTTTCCAGACACCACCGTCCGCGGTTCCCAGGTACATGGTTCCGCAGACACCGGCCGAGCACGTCGACGGGACCGGGGCGAGCGACGTGGCTCGCCCGGAAACCGCTGTCGACTTGCCTGTGGTTGGATCGGTCTCATTGGCGTCCGGCGCGTACACAGGACCGAGCTGCTTCCAGCTCACTGCTGCGGCGGATTGGTTCATGCGCTCCGCCTGAAGGATGCCGGAGGAATAACCGGTAGCCGGAATAACCGGTCCTGGAAACGCGCGCTGGTCATACTGATACGCGGCGTAGGTCTGGACTGGTTGCTCCTGATGGACACCTTTTAGGGACGCCGCTGGAGCGTCGGCGTCCGGAGCATGGTTGAACCAGGCAATATGCGAAGGAAAGCTTCGAGCGCCCGTCGTGGTGAAAGGGTTGAACAGGGCAAGGAGGATGGCCGCGATGGCGATCCCGGCTGTTGCCAGGCCGAAGAACGCCCTTCTGGGAACGTGCATCAAGTGGTCTCCTGGTCGCTGGGGGTGGACAACTGGCTAACCTTACACAGAAACAACAAAGCTGTCAAAGCTGACGCAATCTTTCTTAACTGGTGCTTACGCGCCGATTATGTGAGCCATGCGCCGACTCAAAGCGCACCTCAGATTGGTACGCAGACACCATGATACTCGGCATAGTGGCCATAGTGTCCCCGGGCCAACCCTATTTATTGCTGGAGAGATGGATTCAACCAAGACTCCCTCCTCGATCGCTACAGATCCTTATACGCAAGAGGATGCGCCTCCCTGAACCGCGAGACATTTCCTTATACCTTTGCTGATTAGATGAGGCGCTGCCACGTACCCGTTGGGATTACGATTCTATTCGGACGATTGAAGGCAGGCTGTCGAAATCCGTATCGAAGCTGTAAAGCTCCTGCTGTCCATAGTGTTCCGTCAGAGCAGCGTGGTACGCATCGACGTAGTCGATATTGAACGAGGTATACAGTTCAAACACGCGGCGATAGAGGCGTTTCCGCTCGATCTGGATCCCTGGGAGGCCAAGGAGGGGAAGGATTGAGTCGCGTATCTCGTCCCGCGGGACGGCATACGTCTTCGGATTGGAGAGAACGAAAACAATTTCTGCCACCATCAGGTCGGATGTCCACCCGACAACATCGCCTTGCTCGATTGCACTAATGAGGCGACGAGCGGCGGCGGAGAACGTCGCGTGATCGTTAGTGTCCCCTCGTCGGTCTCGGACTGCCGCGCTGGCCGCCGAGATCTTTGAGCCGGAAACCGGCATCATTACCCAGGGAGAGAATGGGCCTGCGTATGGTTCGTCGGCCGTCAGAGGCTGCTGCTGGGCAGAGGGATGCCACAAAAACTAGACGGTCTTTCGGCTGTTGCGCAAGGCGAAGCTCACTGACACGAGGCTCCGCTGCACGTTTCCAAATTGTGCAAGCGCTTCGCCAGCGTCGCGCGGATCGAGGCGTAGGCGGGATCATCCGCCCGGTTCGTGAGTTCGTTCGGGTCCGTCTCCAGGTCGTATAGCTCCCGGTCCCCGGTGCTGTACTCCACGTAGAGATAGGTGTCGGTGCGGAGGGCGTGGTACTCCGCAGGAAAATCAGAGTTCGGGCCGGACTCCAGCAGCAGGCCTCGCTCCCAGTGGACACCTGATGTTTCGGGTTGGAGAAGCGGTATCAGAGAGCGGCCATCCATGGTGCGTA
>DASVZE010000563.1:0-2667 GCA_036391775.1 Chloroflexota bacterium
CGATCTCCCATCCGTATGACGAGCGGCAGCACCTCACGGGCATGGGCCTCCGACTCAGACATCCGCCCGCGATTGAGCAGCAGCATCGAGAGATTGAACAGCATGACGGCGTGCCACCAGGTGAAGCCGGTCTCCGCCGCACGCGTGGCGCTCCGATCGAAGAGTGTGAACGCTATGTCTTCATGTCCGTCTTGCATCTCCACCTGTGCGAGTATGCCCAGAGCGAGGGCCTCGCCTTTACCAAAGGTGGTCTCTCGATGGAGACACATGCCCTCCTCAACGAGCGAGCGAGCGGCCTTGCGGTTCCCGCTCCTGAGCTCCTCGACTGCCAGCCGCAGCTTCATGATCCCGATACCGCGCTCATCGCCTATTCGTCGGTACTCGGCCAAACTTGCTTCGTAATACTTCCGTCCCTCTTCGAAGCGGCCGGTGATGAGGGCAGCGGAGCCATAGGCACGGAGAGCGCCCGCCTGCAGCTCGCCTCTCAGGCCGGCCCCGGCCCGCTCGAGCAGCACGCTCAGCCATCTCATCCCCTCCATGGGACTGTGAGTGGTCCAGAAGTTCTCGAGCGAAGCTGCAAGCGCGAGACCTAGCTCAATCTCGCCAGAGTATCGAGCCCACTCGAGCACTTCTCTTCCGGACCGCGCACCAGGCCAGCTCATTTGGCAGCCCGATCCCGGGCCGTCAATACTCGGCGGGACCTACAGTGCCAGCGAGCGGCTCGGGACCAGCCGCTTCCCACTGTTCCCAATCACTCTTCCGCAGCACATACTCGACATCCCCGAATTCGTCGCCCGGAATCGGATATGGCCATTCTTGGTGGAATGTCCGCACGAGCGTCAGCCCTGACTTCTCCATCACCCGTCGGGATGCGAAGTGCACTGTCATCGTTTCCGCCACGACCCGTTGCACGTCCAGCTCGGTGAAGCCCCTATAGATCAAGGCACGTGATCCTTCAGTGGCGTAGCCCTGGCCCCAGGCCGACTTACGCAGCCGGTAGCCGAGCTCGACCTCCTCAGGGCACTTGCCTTCCCTCGGGCGAAAGTGGAACCAACCCAGAAAGGCCCCTGAGGACCTCTCAATGGCCGCCCAAAAGCCGTATCCCGTGTAACGCTCGTAGTAGTGGAGGTACGCGGGCAGGATGTCGTTCTCGATCTCGTTCCAGGGTGTCGGCTTGCCGCCGGTAACGAAGTGCATGACGTCGGGATCGCGATCAAGGTCCCATAGATTGTTCACATCGGTGACCGTGAATCGACGTAGCAGTAATCGCTCGGTTTCCAGGAATACGTGCATACTTCAACCGTTTCCCCGACATCATGGCCGTACTCAGTTGCTCTCGTCCAACGCGTACGCCACTGCCTCCTTCAGGCTCGTATGTCGCCCTTTCTCCCACGCGGCGTTGAAGTCCTCGTCCCCCAGCAGTACTTTCGCCTCGGCCTGTACCTCTTCCTGCCCTGTCTGATAGTACGCTGGAAGGGGAATGCCGAGGCGCTCCTGGAGTGCCATCCGTGTGGCCTCAAGCCGAACTGCCCGCATCGCCCTACCACCATCGACCGCCAGCTTCGCCATCACCCCCAGAACTCCAAGAGTGACATGGAAATCTCCTAATTCCCAGGCCAGTGACAGACTCTCATTGAGCCACGCCCGCGCCTGGCCGTGATGGCCCCGCCTGCCCGCTACTTCTCCCAGGTTCAAGAGGACCATGGTGATGTGTGCCGTGGCACCGATCTTCCGGAGCAGGCCCAAGCTCTGGTCGAAGAGCGCCTCAGCCTCGACCAAGTTGCCTTCGCGCCCCGCGACGTCACCAAGATTGGTTAGCGCCAGAGCGATGCGTGTCGAGTCACCCAGCGCCTTGTAAATCGTCAGCGCCTCCGTGTGTCGCTCCTTCGCCGTCGCTAGATCACCTTGTTCGATGGCCAGGTACCCCAGCTTGTCCAGCGTGAAACTGCTCCCGCGCCTGTCTCCCACGGCCTGCAAGATCTGCAGACTCTCCTCCAGGAAGGTAGCTGCCCGCCCGTACTGGCCGCGCCTACAGGCCGCGAGCCCCAGGTCACCAAGCACCAGGGCGATTCCCCCTTGGTCGGGCAGTTCCTGATAAAGCGCCAGGGCCGTGTGCAGCAGGGGCAGCGCCCGCTTGTAGTCCGCCTGAGCAGCGGCTATGCTACCGAGTGAGTAGAGCGCCCGGGCTCGGACAGCAGGTGGGACGCCGGTATCTCTCGCCAACCCTTCCTCCAGCCAGTGCTGGCCCTCGCTCCAGAAGCCACGGTCGTACCAGAACGAATGGAGTACTGATGCGAGCCGTAGCTCCCACTCCTGTTCCCCTCGATCCAGGAACCAGCTCAGCACGTCACGCAAATTGTCCAGCTCTCTCTCAAGCAAGACCATCCACTCTCCTTGGTCGGGTCCAGCCAGCTCCGGCTCGGCTTCTTCCGCCAAGTGGAGGAACCATGCGGCATGTGCCGCACGCACCGTTTCCACCCCTCCGCGCTCCGCGAGCTTCTCTCGTGCATACTCCCGGATGGTCTCCAGCATGGTGAACCGCGGCTCTTCTACCCCCTCTTGCCGGAGTAAACTCTTCTCGACCAGCGAGGTGACGCCGTCCAGGACCTCGAGTCCCTCACCCGTGTGACACACAACCTCTGCCGCCTCATAGGTACAGCCTCCCGC
>DASVZE010000564.1:0-4879 GCA_036391775.1 Chloroflexota bacterium
GGTTTCCTGGACGTGCTGCCGGACCGTGCGGGCGGGCGGGAAGCGCGGGACGCCATCGCGGCGTGGCTCGACAGGTACGGCATGCGCTGCGTCGGGGAGATTGACATCACGCGGCCGCGGTGGAGCGAGCGCCCCAGCACGCTCGTTCCATTGATCCTCGGCAACGTCAAGAACTTCGAGTCCGGTGCCGGCGAGCGCCTCTTCGAGCAGGGGCGGCAGGAGGCACTGGCGAAGGAACAGGAGCTGCTAAAGCGCTTGCGCGCCTTGCCCGACGGAAAGACGAAGGCCGGTGAGGCGAAGCGGAAGATCGACCGGGTCCGGACCTTCATCGGGTACCGGGAGTATCCGAAGTACGGCATGGTCAGCCGCTACTTTGTGTACAAGCAGGCATTGCTGGAAGAGGCCGGGCGCCTCGTGCAGGCGCACGTCCTTCACGAGAAGGAGGACATTTTCTACCTCACCTTCCAGGAACTCCACGACGTTGTGCGCACGAACTACGTCGATAACGAGCTCATCCAGCAGAGGAAGGATGCGTTCCGATCATATGAAGTGCTCACACCTCCCCGGGTGCTCACGTCGGATGGCGAGGTCGTCACCGGCGCGTACCGGCGTGATGACGTGCCGGACGGTGCGCTGGTCGGGTTAGCGGTTTCCGCCGGAACCATCGAGGGGCGAGCCCGCGTCATCCTGGACATGGCGGAGGCCGATCTCGAAGCGGGCGACATCCTGGTCACTGCCTACACGGACCCCAGCTGGACGCCACTATTCGTCGCGATCAAGGGCCTGGTGACGGAGGTGGGGGGCCTGATGACCCATGGCGCGGTGATCGCACGGGAGTACGGCGTGCCGGCGGTGGTGGGGGTGGAGCATGCCACCCGGCTGATCCAAGATGGGCAGAGGATCCGCGTGCATGGAACGGACGGGTACGTCGAGATTCTGCCCGATCTGGACCAGCCGGACAGGAAGCCGGGCGGGACGTGGTCGCAGCGTCCACCGTCAGGCAGCACTCATTGATATCCGGCCGCTCGCCGCACCTGGTTGGTGAGATCGCGCACGGCGAGGCTGCGTTCGGCACCAGACCCGTGATCAACCGTGACAATGGCTTCTACCTCAGCTGTGCCACTCCAGCAGGCCATGACGATGAGCTCGCTCGTGCTCACCCACTGGACCTCCGCGATGGAGTCGCCGGCCACGTTTGCAGGGAGCAGATAGGGCTGCCGCGCCAACGGGGTGTAGCCGCGTGCCCGGGTGGCGTGAATCAGGTCGTCGAAGGCATCTTTGGCGAACGGAGTACCGTCCAGGTCAGGGCTGCTCCTGTAGCGGGAGGCGAAAAGCTCGAATCCCATCACCATGCGGTTAGCCCGGCGAAGTCCTGAAAACTGTCCCCAGCCGCTCACGCGGTGCAGCTGATCCTGGGAGAAGAAGTGAAACAGAGGGAGTTGGCCTTCGCAAAAAAAGCCCCACATGCAGTCCATCTGCTGATTGGAGATGGTAGGACGAAACGTCGTGTGTGCGCCGGCTGGATAGTAGGTCGCGGGGAGACGACTGCTTGCCGCCTGCGAGACTCCTGCATTGAAGATCACGGATATGGCGACAGCGGTTAGCGCTCCCACCATCCGGCCGATGTATGCGAACACGCGTGATTGAGTGACCATGGCTGCCTCCTGCCGTACTCGACATTCGGGATCGGCTCATGTGCCGTCTCCCGTTTGCCGAGCAGCGTACCCGGCAGCCATTTGCGCCTTGTGAAAGAAGCGTTGAAGAACCGTTTAAGGGTTCTGATTGGCGATATTCGAAGGGGGAATTACACCGATCCCACGTTTGACCGCAACGGTCTGTATCCCTTACCCCTCGTCTGACTCTGCGCCTATCGGGCGCGCTATCTCCCAGATATTGCCGTCGGGATCACGGAAGTGCGCTGTGCGCATCCCCCATGCCCGATCCATCGGCTCGCGGACAAACTCAACTCCCTTGGCAATCAGGTCGGCGTAGGCTGCGTCCACATCCTCGACAAAGGCGACGAGCTGAGAGCTGACTTTCGGTGGATGCTGCGCGGCAACGCTCTCGGTGGAGAGGAGATCCTGGGCACCGTCGATCGTCAGCAAGAGCAATGAGGTCCCCTCCATGTCGAAATAGGCGGAGTTTGGATCGTCGAACGTCAGCGGGAGACCGAGCGTATCCAGATAGAACGCTTTGGACCTATTCAGATCGGCCACAAACAGCACCGCGACATCAATTCGTTTCAATGACATAGTCATAAGATGGCTTTATCCTCCGTCAGGTTGCTGCCGGCTCGACCTTAAAGGCTCGCAGTACGCGCCCATAGATAGTACCGTAAAGCTTTGTGGGCGGCGGACGTTTGGAAATGGTGGGCAGCAGCCTCTTGAAGCTCCAGAGGCAGGCGGTCAGGACCACCCGGGAATAGTACCCATGCCTTCCCGGGGCCCCTTCCTGAACCAGCCACCTCGGGTCGATGACGTAAATCGCTGCTCTAGCCGAACGTCGAACCTGTCCTGGGGGCAGGAACCGGCAGCCATTTGCGCTTTGTGAAGGATGCGTTTAGGGACCGTTTATGGCGTCTCATTGACGGTGCTCTTGGCCGGCATTACACTGATCCCACCATGTCGGGGAAGCGGGCGAAGAGGCTGCTCTGTTTATGCGGCATCCTGCCACTTGTCGTCTCGACAAGCGTCTGGGCGGGTCGAGTCAATGACGTGAGAGCCGCCACCCTCCTGCCGGTGCGCCTCTGCACGTCCCTTCCATTATCCAGCCCGGGATTTGGTCAAGGCGCGCGCGGCATCGAGAATAGTGTTGCTCTCGCCACGGAAGAGTGGAGATCACGATTTCGTGCAGCGCATCTCGACCTTCTGCCGCCCCTCACAATGGACGATGGGACGCCCGCGAACCGAAACTTTGATCCCGGACAGGAGAAGCTGAACGCAAAACGATGCGTTCGCGGCAACGACACTCTCGCCTACGTTTCTCCCATGCTGTCCGCCGCAGCCTTGGTCTCCGAACCGATCTTGAACCAAGCGGCCATGCTCCAGATCAATGGGATTACGACCAACGCATATTTGACCAATCCGCTAGGGCGGAAGTCATTGGAGCCTGCTACCTTTGCGCACCGACTTGCGTACCCTACCTTTTATCGCGTCGTGACGACCGATGTGCTCGTGGGTCCGTCAGAGGTTGCATACATGCAACGGAAGCAGCACGCTCAAACTTACGTCTTGATCACCGATCCGACCGGGTACGGAACCGGTGTCGGGACCACAGCGCGAGCGTACGCCGACAGAATTGGGCTGCGCCTCATAGGAGCGGCGCAGCTCAACTACGGCCCTCCGTCCACCATCGCGAGTAGCGCAAACGCTGTGGCTGACGTGGTTGCAGCGAAGCAGCCGGGCGCAGTGCTCTGCGGTTGCAGCTTTACTGACTTAATTGCAGCCTTTGTCCATGCCCTGCGCCGGAAAGGCTACGCGGGGCCGTTGTTCGGCCCCGACTCGCTCGCGCCACAGCCCGGCTACAATTACCCATTCACAGAGAGTGACGCGAACATCTATTCAGGCGCACCTGGTCTGTATTCCCGCGGCGCCGCCAGCGCGTTCCGGAGCGCCTATCGCCGGCGCTTCCATGTCCCGTTGCAGTATTACGACGCGCTTTCCTACGACGCGGCCGATATCGCGCTCAATGCCATCTACCAAGCTTCACTGGCCGGCACGCTGCGCGGCACACGTTTTCAGCGGCGCCAGGCGATCCTGCCCTATGCCGCACACGTGCGTTGGCATGGAGCAACCGGGATAACCACATTTGACCGCAACGGCGACACACGCCATCTCACTGTCAGCCTGTTCAAGGCGCATCAGGGAAGCTGGCTCTTCATCGGTCGTGCACCCGAGGTCGCAGGTGTCAGTCCGACAGATTGACTCGGTCGTCGATTCTCAGGGATCCGGGATGTGTCGGAATTCGCCAGGAGACCACCCCGCTTAAGGCACTTGATTGACGATGTCAGGAGGGCAGATTACACTTGTCCCACCATGGCGGGGAATCGGGATAAGGCAAACCAGGACCTTACACGCGTGGTGAACGGCATGAGGCTGACCGGCTCTGGGAAGGATAGAGTCAATTGACCGATCTCGAGCCGTCCGCTGCCGCCCCGCGCTTCGCCGTTCAGGTGCTGGGGCCGTTCTGTGTCTCGCGCGATGGCGAGGATCTCGCCCCGAGCGGCTGGCCCCGCCGCGCACAGACGCTCCTGAAGCTCCTTGTTACCGCCGATCAGGGACGGCGACTTCGCGCCGAGATCGTCGATCTTCTCTGGCCGGAGGCAGGGCCGGATGCGGCCGCCAGCAATATGCGCTATGTCCTCCACGCGTTGCGTCGTGACCTGGGCGGTGGCGATCCTCCACCTATTGCGTCGGACCGGGAGTGGGTAAGCCTCAGCAGCCACTACGCGTGGGACGTCGATCTGCACCTCTTTGAAACGCTGGCCGGTCAGGCAGACGGCGGCGTGGACGTGATGGAAGAGGCAATGACGCTCTACCGGGGCGAGCCCCTGGTGGAGGATCGCTACGAAGACTGGGCAATGCCTATCCGGGAGCAGGTGGAGCGAACCTGGCGCACTCTTGCCCTACGACTCTCACGGGAGTATCGCCGGCGCGGAGTGCCGCGGGAAACAGTTCGCTGGGCGGAGCGATTGCTGGAGCGCGATCCGCTAGACGAGGAAGCAGTCCAGGAGCTGCTGCCGGCGCTGGAGGCAACGGGACGGCGACCGGACGCCGTGCGCCGGTATCGCGAGCTCGAGCAGAGGCTGGCGGATGAGCTTGGCGTCGCTCCTTCCGATGAGACACGAGCGCTGGCGAGCCGCCTGGTTGGGCCGTCACAG
>DASVZE010000565.1:0-4132 GCA_036391775.1 Chloroflexota bacterium
CCCTTTATTTCGCTTGTCTACCTGGTGTACCCGCATCCCGAAAGTCTGCTCGTCTTGCAGACCGCGGCGATTGCCGCCGGCGTGGTTCCGATTTATTTTCTGGCGCGGGACGTCTTGCGATGCGATTGGTGCGGAATGGTCTTCGCCGCCGTTTACTTGCTGTTTCCTTCACTCGAGGGTATGAACCTGTACGAGTTCCATCCCGTCGCGCTTGCCACACCGCTGCTGCTGGCGGCTTTTCTCTTTGCCTGGCGGCGCCGGTATGTCTGGTTTGCGGTTTGCTCGCTGGCGGCCATTGGGACCAAAGAGCAGATCGGCCTCGTCATCTTTATGTTCGGGCTCTACGTGGCTCTGATCAATCGAAACCGCCTGATCGGATTCGGCATGGCAGTGGTCGGCGCCTTCTGGTCTCTTTTCGCTGCTCTCGTCATCGAGAAGCACTATCGCGCCCCCGGAACGCTGAGCTACCTGCATACCCGATACGGCTATCTCGGTCATGGGGTACACGGCATCCTGCATACCGTGCTCCACAATCCGGGAATCATCGCCGGGAACGTATTTTCGTGGGCGAAGCTAGGATACATGATCGCTCTGCTGGCGCCGACCGGCTTTCTGGCGATTCTTGGTTTGCCGGCCCTCTTGCTGGCTGCTCCTTCGTTTGCCCTGGTCCTGTTCAGCGGCGACTTCCATATGTACACCGCGCTCGGGGACAACTCGGCCGAAATGATCGCGGTGGTGATGATCGCAGCCATCCTGGGAGCCGGCATTGTAACCAAACTACTGAGCAGCCGGCTGCCACGTCGCGCGGTATTGGCGGGAATCGCTGTCTGGCTACTCGCGGGCAGTCTCCTGTATCAACACCGCAGCGGTTACACGCCGCTCGGCGCGCGCTTTCAGGTTCCGTCCATCGGCCCTCATCAACGTTTGGAGAATCGTTTTGTGTCGCTCATCCCGCCTTCGGTCCCGGTCTCCACACAGGACCAGCTGGATCCGCACCTCAGCAACCGGCGATACACCTACCTCTTTGAAGACACCGGACGTGAGGCAAACGTACTTGCGCCCGCAAACTATATAATGCTCGACGTCTCGGCGCCGACCTATCCACTTCCGAGTGACACGCTTTACGACCGTGCGCGGCATTGGATCGGCAAGCCCGGGTGGGGAGTGGCGGCCGCACGTGACGGCCTGATCCTTATAGAAAACGGGGCGAGAAGCAAGCGCATCCAGTCAGCTTTCTATAGTTTTGCGCTGGCCGATGGTGTTTCGATTCGTCACTTACTGAGAGGGGGATCGCTTGGGCTGCACCTATTGGGATATGACGTCGCTCGGACCGATCTTGCGAACCACCGCGTTCCCAATCTCGCTTATAGTTTCTATTTCCGGGTAGCCCACGCTCCGAGCCGAAACCTCCAGCCCGTTCTCTATCAGGAGCAGGGAGGGAAACTGATCAACTGCTCGCAGAGCCCGCTGGGGCTGGCCTGGTTCCCAACGACTCGCTGGCAGCCGGGTCACGTGTACGTAGTCCGTATGCCCCCCTTCGAAAATCAGTCGCAGACGCCCGGTACTGCCAGGTTCTACGTCAATCTGGTGCCGGTCGAAACGCAAAAGACCTTGAGCTGCACGCAGCAATGGAATCGAAGCAAGACGCGCTGGGCCGTCGGAACGCAAGCGATCAGTTTCTTCTGACCGAGATGCCGGCGTCTGCCTGTCAACCCACACTTTGGCCGCCGTCAGAAAAGCGCATCGGCTGACAATACCAACCGCCGCCGACACGCCAGTCCGTCCACGCGCTACAGCGCTCAAAACGCGGATCGAGGGCACGTCGGCCAGGACGTGCCCTCGGCTCTCAGGATGTCATCGCGGCGATAGCGGCGCCGCGAAGTTCTAACTACTCTCACTGTTTAATCTACGGCCAGAGTGTTAAAGAAACGTGAGCAACACATTGGAAAGTGCTAAGAAGCACGGCATGTGAAGGACTTCATGTGTTGCGCTACCCGTTGGCGTACGTTATAGAAATTAGATGATGGTGCGGGTCTTCAAGCTCTTGCTGCGCATAAAATAGGGCCGGTCCGAATGCAGCGACTACGGTAAAGAGCAAGGAGAGCTTGCAGCTAGGCGGGAACGATCGCGTGCAACCGACCCTTGCAGAGCCTCGGTTCATGCCCTTACAGGCATCGTGCCTCTATCACCAACGATTCCAGTGTCACGACTGCTCCTTGGTGATTGCCCATGAGTGACGCGCGACAAAATGCGTCGGCGCAGGGAATCTCGGCCCACGGCTTGAGAAAGGACGCGGGTGGAAGGACGCTATTCCAGGACATTGATCTCTCAGTCCCGCCGGGATCGATATATGGTCTTGTTGGGCCACCCGGAAGCGCTAAGACCGCATTTCTGAGGGTAGTCGCGACTCTGGACCAGCCTGACAGCGGGCAGCTGTTTATCTGCGGCATACCGGCTGACACATACCCAGACGAAGCGCGCAAGCGCCTCGGGTACATGCCGCAAACGTTCATCGCATATGAGGGTATAACCGTCGAAGGATATTTGGACTTTTACGCTCTGGTTCAGGGAATTTCAGGGCGAGATCGACCAGCAGTGAGAGACGCGCTCCTGGAGCTACTCGATCTCACCGCACTTCGCGAGGAACTAGCGCAAGAGCTACCGCTCGACCAGCGGCAGCGACTCAACCTGGCTCGCTGCTTGATCCACGACCCGGACGTGTTGCTGCTCGATGATCCGAGTGCAGGCATGAGCGAAGACGGACAGTCCGCACTGGGGGCCACGCTGCTTGATCTTGCAGGTTTGCGAAAGACACTTCTACTGACGGGCCGAACAGAAGACTTCACCTCGACGGTTTGCGATGCTGTGATCCGTATGCCGGGTGCCGCTTCCAGAACCGCGACTATAAGGACCGCCCAGGAGAATCCGCCATGAAGTCGTCTTCGTTATCGATGACCGCTGCCGTCATAGCAAATGACCTGCGGGCGTCAACGTACCAGGCTCGTGGCGCGCTCCTTCTTCTCGGCAATCTGGCTTTTGTTTCGCTCGCGGGCGTGTGCGCGATGGGTTCGGTCATCGAGAGCGGTGCGCAGGACCCTGGCACGGTGGTTCTGCAACTAATGGGGCTGACTCAGCTTCTCGTGCTGTTGGTTTCGGTTCCCTGGTGGACAAGTGACATGCTGCGACGGGAGCGCCATCGTGGCACCTGGGATCTGGTGGTGCTAAGCAGGATCTCCTACGCGTCTCTCGTCTCTGGAAAGTATGTAGCAGCCCTGGGTTCTGTCTGTGT
This sequence comes from Chloroflexota bacterium, assembly GCA_036391775.1. Lineage (GTDB taxonomy): Bacteria > Chloroflexota > UBA5177 > UBA5177 > UBA5177 > DASVZE01. The sequence continues at coordinate 3,290 of DASVZE010000565.1, forward strand.
GCTTCTTATCGTTGCTCTTCCTGCGCTTATTTTGACTTCCTTTTACGGAACAGTCAGCGCCGTCGATGTCGCCTCCGTCTATATCGTCTTGGTCCTGACGGCAATATTGCTCTGCGGTGTGGGTCTGCTGGCCTCTACACTGCGCCATCCGCAACAACGGAAAGCGCTACTCGCAACGCCCACGCTTCTTGCGGTAGTCCTTTTCCCTGTCACCGTTGCGCTTCCAGCATCGGCCGATTTGCTTGCGAATCCGCTAACGGTTCGGGAGCCGCTTGCGTGGTTGTCGCCCACGGCTGCCCTGCTGTCGACGGTGCCCGGAGGAGCGACTCAACCGGCATCGGGCTTCCCTTTATGGTCGGGATACGCTCTGGTGTGTCTTGTACTCGGAGGGTTGGGGTTATGGTTGTCGGCACGTCGGTTGCGGCGCGAATGGGAACGGCCGCGTGAGCGTGACTTGTGAGAGCCAGATTCGTGAGCGCAGTCGCCGCACTTCTGACGATTGCATGGCCAAGTTCTTCTCTCGCGTTTACACCTACCCATGACATGGTCGGTCTCAGCGTCGTGGCAGGCTGGAACGGCAGTTATCGCGCCGGCGGCGCCTGGGCTCCCATCCGGGTGACTGCTCATAATGCCGGAAGCGATACTCTGAACGGCACCGTTGAAATTCCGGATCGTTCGATCTCTGCGGCGGTTGCACTGCAGCAGCCGGCATTGGCTCGGTATCGTACGCAGCTGATCCTGCCCGCGGGCGCGACCAAGACCGTCACACTGTACATACCCGGCGCGGACATTCAGGGCGAGGTGGATGTCGCGTTTGATGTTGGAACCACTACCCTTGCCGTA
>DASVZE010000566.1:0-3604 GCA_036391775.1 Chloroflexota bacterium
GGCGCTGATCAATGGACGCTGTCAGTCCAGCTACCACTACATGTGGGAAAGGCAGTGAATCCAGGCAGCGCGTCAGAATTGCAGTGCAGGTAGGGCACGGTTCACTTCCCGGTAACACATGAACACGACAGAACGTTCTACAGGTATGCGGGATCGACCCTGGAACTTGCGTCAATCCGACCTTGCACTGCCGAAACATTGGAGAGGGGACCGCAATGACAGAATCCATACCCATCCCAAACGGCCCGTTTCCGTCGTATACACTTGATCCACCCCAGCATCCACCACGCATGACGAGAGAGGAAGTCATCGCCAAGATCAGGCGCAACTTCCATTACCCTGCCGACATGCCGGACGCGATTTGGCGAACGGAATACGGCGCGTTGCAGGAATGGGATCCACCCTATCCCTCGGTGCGCGAGGAAGGAACACCATGGACCAAGCATGTCTGGAAGGTCACGGCCACCGGAGAAAGACTGGCCGACTACTTCATCCCGACCAATCGGGACGAGAAACCGGACCCTGACATCGTGTTGGGATTCCTCATCGACGACAGCACTGGCACCTTTTACGAAAGTGGGCGAACCTGGAGGCTGCAGGTCTCCTAGTGGATCATCTAACGCAGCGCAGGCTCGTGCTTCCCGTCATCCCTGTGATTGCACTCATCGCGGCGCTCTTGCTCCACGGGCATCTCACGACAGTCTGGCATCCACGCGGCACGGGAGGGTTCCGCCTGGTCTCCACTCAGTTCCTTGCCCCGTCCCCATCGTTCCGTTCTGCATCCGTCTCGACAGCCATCGCAGTCACGCCGGATGGGGGTACAGTGCTGGCGGGAACCACCTACTCGAAGACGTTTCCTGTGCAGAGTGCCTTTCAAGCGAGCGCGCAATCCAGATGGCCCGACTCCAGCGGATTTATTACAAGTCTCAGGCAGCGGGGCGGCATCCGCTTTAGCACCTACTTCGGTGGTCCCGGAATCACGCCACGGGGCGTGGCGGTCGATCCGGCAGGCAACATCTACCTCACCGGCATCGCCGCCTCATCACATCTCCCGACGCGTCATGCCTTCCAGGCACGTCGATCCGCCGGATCGTGTTCATGGTGCGGGGATGCCTTCCTGGCTAAGCTCAACCTCGCCGGTCAGCTGATCTACAGCACCTATCTTGGCGGAAGCATGAACGACGGGGGAATGGCAGTCGCGGCCGACGCGGCAGGCGACGCCTACGTGACGGGCTATACGACCTCCGATGACTTTCCGATTCGCCACGCCGTGCAGAGGCAGTACGCCGGCCCCGACTTCGACAAGTCAGATGCGCATTACAGCGCGAGCGACCCAGGAGGTGACGCCTTCCTCGCAGTCTTCGGCCCCTCCGGCGCGCTCCTCTCCAGCACCTATCTGGGTGGAGCGCGTGACGACGTGGGCACCGGGATCGCGGTTGACCGGCGAGGTCGCATCGTCGTTGTCGGCAACACGGTATCGAGCGCCTTCCCGTATGGACCCACAAGCCACTCTTCGAACGACTATCCCGATGTGTTCATCACTGAGATGGACCCGCAAAGGGAGCATTCGCACACGATTCGTTTCGGCGGCGAGAACGGTGCGACGGTGTCAGGGATCGCGCTGGGGCGGAATGGGACAATGTACATCGCAGGGGCGACCGTCTCCCACCATCTCCCGACGAGGAATGCCGTCCAACCTGACTATGCGGGTGGGAGCTGTATCGTCGGCGACGAGACGGTCGATTGTACCGATGCGTTCGTTGCCGGGCTTCGCCCACGTGGCCGGCTCGTCTTCAGCACCTATCTGGGTGGAAGCGGTAACGACGGTGGCTACCCATATGGGACCGATCTTGCCGTCGGTGGTATCGGCGTCGCGCCCAGCGGAACGGTCTACATCGCCAGCGTAACCGACTCACACGACTTTCCCACTTCGGGCACGTTCTGGCCGCAGCGGTGGAGCTGCAACGCCCACTCAAATCCCTGCACTCATGCATTTCTGGCGGCCTTTGCTCCAACCGGCCATCTGATCGCCATTACGGACGTGGGAGCAACGGGTGATGGTACCGTCTTCCTTGCGGTCAACAAGCAGGGCCACGCACTTGTCACGGGAGATATACCTCCGCCCTCCGTGGGTTCCACCGCGAAGGTCGGCCGATCAACTGCGAGCGGTTCCGCGATGTTTGTGCTGGAGGCAATGACAGAGCGAACCGCGAGAACGTGAATGGCGGCCATGTGCTTGGTGGCATGATGAGGTGGGGAGCGACAGCAGGGCTCTCCGGTGCCGCAGGAGACAGGGGACGATGCGAGTCGGCGAGATCGGCGACCTGGTTCAGGAGTGGGTCGATGGCCACGGGCGGCAGATCCCGGGCTATTGCGGTGCGTATCTCTTCGGCAGTATCGCCACCCTCCCACCCGATGCGCCCTTCGCAACCTACCGGGATGTGGATGTGATTGTGGTCCTCGATTCGGGAACCAGGTCCACCGATGACAATCTGGAGGTGCTATACAAGGGGCTCATGCTCGAAGTGGGATTCATCGGCCTGGATGAGCATCGCAGTGCCGACGCTCTGCTTGCGCGGCCCGACCGCGCAGGTAACTTTGCATGCACTCGCATTCTTGGCGATCCCACCGGCTTGCTGGTGCGGGTGCAGCAGGAGGTGAAGGAGTCCTTCGCCGAACGGCGGTGGATCGCCGCTCGCTGTGACGCTCAGAAGCAGGGCCTCAGTGCCAGCCTCGACGCGATGTCGGTCCCGCCCGTCCCGCTCCTGCGATTCCTCGCGTTGGTCCGTGTGGTGTTCGGTATGGCTGGACTGCTGGCCGTACAGCGCCATCAATGCCATCATCCAGAACGATGCTCCGGAGGAGGATGAGAGAGCCGCGGTCCAGGGTGGATTTGACCGTCTCCTGGCATCCCTCGATCTCGTGCGGCCCTCGCAGTGGCCAGGACGAGTGCAGCGAGCTCGGGACCTTGCGTTCCAGATATGCGACGTCGCTGATTCCCGAGGTGCGGGGTCATGACGCATGATGCTCGAAAGACTGCCGTGTTTGATGCGGACTTTCCTTCGATCAGCTCGAGGAGGCACACCTTGCCCACGATCTCAAGCACGTGCGTGACAGCCTGATGGTCGTAGTCTACGTATCAGAGGGCTGCTGCGAGATCCAGTTCTTCGCCGATGAGAGTATCGAGCTGGAATGATTTCGGCAGCAGGCAGGCGTGAAAGCTGGGGCTTCAGTCTGGCTGGACGCCTTCATTGCCGAGCGCCGCGCCTAGACCAGATGAAAACAGGACACTAGGAGTCGGCCAGCCACGCCAGCCAGCGGCCCTGAGACCAGCAGCGGCCGATCGCCTCGGTGCGCAGCGCCGACTGGTCGAAGACTGCCAAGCCGATGATGCTGTGGCCGGAGGCACGGCGATCGCCAAGTGTCGGTATCGCCGGCGCGACTCCGACCCCCTCTGCTGACACCCACGCCACCGCCCGGCCGGTCGCCGCTTCGTCGAGACGATGCAGGAAGCGCAGGCGGCTCTCGAGCGGGAAAGACGACAGCGACCACGTCGTGGTGACGACGGGTAGGGCGTCCGCGGGCACACGGGCGAAGGCGTCTG
>DASVZE010000567.1:0-2226 GCA_036391775.1 Chloroflexota bacterium
CAGCCGGTCATGCTGGGGCGTGAAGCCCGCCTGCTTGTTGAAGTCCCGCTCCATCTTGAGGACCTTTTTCCCGAGGTCGGTCACGCCGTCGCCCGTAAGGTTCAAGCCATAGAAGGCGTTCAGCATGTCGAGCATGGCCTGGAAGGTATCGGGCTGGTCGAGAATCGCGAAAGCGATGAAGAGGCACATGCCGGTGGAATCGATCGCTGCGGTCGCGATCTGGAGATTCCGCGAGAGTTCCACCTGCCCCTCGGGCTTGAGCGCGTTCACGTCGCCGCCCACTTTCAGCACGTTCTGCGCAACAGCGTACCCGGCGGTGTGGTCGGCGCCCATCGGGCTCGTCGCATAGGTGACGCCGATGCCTTGGACCGCACGGGGATCATAGGCCGGCATGGCCTGGCCCTTCACCACCGGCACCCGCTCGACACCAAACGCCCTGCCGGTCATTGCCGCGCCGTTGCCGAGGATACGGCCGAGGTCCGTGCCCTTGCCGACCTCATTCACCATCCGGATTGCCGCATCGGCGTCGCCGAACTTGGCGAGGCCTCCCTCCATAGCGACTGCGATCGTTGCGCCCATTTCGATCGTGTCAATGCCGTAATTATCATCCAGAAAGTCGAGCATGGCTATCTTGTCAAGGTCGCTGATGCCGCAGTTTCCGCCATGGGCCCAAACGGTTTCGTACTCGGGCTGCTTGGTGAGATAGTGGCCGTCCTTGTCGTTGTAAACGCCGGAACACTGAATGACGCAGCCGCGGTGGCAGCCGTGGGTCGGCATTCCCTTGCGCTTTGTCTCGGTCTCCGCCTGGGTTTCGCCGCTGATCTTGGATGCGCCGTCGAAGCGGCCCTGCTTGAAGTTGTACGTGGGATATCCGCCCACCTCGTTCAGGATGTTCGTCAGCACGTTCGTGCCATAGGCCGGGAGGCCCTGGCCAGTGACCGGGTGTTTCTTCAGGCCGTCGACGAACCGCTTGTTCGCATCCTGAAACTTCTGGGGATCCTTCGGGGCCCGCACTGGCATTCCGGTCGCGTCCAGGACAATGACCTTTATGTTCTTGGCACCCATGACCGCGCCCACGCCTCCGCGGCCGGCGTGGCGGGTCGGCCGCATCTCCATGTCGGTGAATGCGATGGTAGCGGCGCCCATCTTCATCTCGCCGGCAGGGCCGATCGAGATGCATGATATCGCATCGCCGTATTCCGCCTTCATCTTCGCGACCAGATCGTAATTGGGTAGCATCTTGAGGCTGTTGTCCTTGGTGATCTTGACCCCGTCCTTATTGATGAACACCTTGTAGATGTCGTCGCTCGTCGGTTTCCCTTCGAGCACGATTGCGTTGTAGCCGAGCTTTGCAAGGACCTGGGAAGGCTGGCCGCCGGAGTTCGACTCCTTGATACCTCCGGTGAGCGGGCTCTTACAGCCCACAGAAATCCGGCCCGACTGGGAGCCGGCAGACCCGCTCAGGAGTCCAGGGGCGATGACCAGCTTATTATCTTCCCCCAGCGGATGGCATAAGGGCGGAACCTCCTTCGAAACGATTGCTGACGTTAATGCTCTGCCTCCCAGACCTGCATATTCACCAACCGGTACGGCCGTTGCCTTAGGGCCGCCTTCTGCTCCCACGTTGATTCTCAGGATCTTGTCCATAATTTCCTCCAATTCTTTAGCGGGTCTCTCGACCGGATTTCTCGCACTGTGTAGGTTTCCGGATGTCTGTCGAAGAAGCGATGAGTAGAACTAATGATTGGATGAATTAAGTTCAATGTTAGCACTACATATAATTTGCGTCAAGGTATTATTTCTTTTGCGGGACATTGGGAAAGATAGCGAACCACAATCTATTAATGGGCCGTCAGCGGTCTTTAATTTATGCTGTACGGTAATCTCGGAGTGTAACAAAAATATGATTACATTCGAAGGTTTTAGGTCGGCTCTGGCTCAAAGGCTCCCGGAGTGGTGGAGATTTCGGGACGTTGCCGTCACTTTTTAATCAAAAACGGGACGGGTTGGGAATGCTTAAGCACATGATTTAAAAGGGAACAGGGTAGGAACAGGATGATTTACTTCGAGGATGCTACCCGAAGCACTAATTGTGCTTTCCTTTCGTTTATAGTGGTATAATATTATAAGACTATGTGTTGCAATTTTAGGCGCTTTGGGGCATCACCGGGAGTTGTCCGGAATCGATAATGCGTGACTATTTCCCGGGCATACTCCTAATGTAAC
>DASVZE010000568.1:0-4696 GCA_036391775.1 Chloroflexota bacterium
GTGCCGGTGCGAGTGATCTGCACCTCACCCCCCTGGAGCAGAACCTGCTTTACCTTTTGGCGGCCAATGCGGGGCGACTGCTAACCCGGGATGAGATCCTGGATGCTTTGTGGGGCGTCGATTATCTGGCCGATAGCAATGTGGTCGATCGGCACGTCCGCAACTTGCGCGCCAAGCTCCAGAACAACTGGCGGCGACCCCGCTATATCGCCACCGTACCCGGACGGGGTTACCGCTTCATCCCGACCGATACGGGTGAGGGACTCGCCGCGCCGGCCTCAACACCGTCCCAGGCATGAGGAAAACTCATGACGCCGCCTTCTGTGGCGCGTACATTGTGAGGTAGCGGAAGGCGCAGACACGCGGTAGTAATAACCTGGCCACCTCGGCCGCGTCGAGCCACTGGTGAACCCGATCCGCTTGGGATCGGTTTCTTCATGAATTCGAGGAGACACGCTATGAACGCCGAGGTGAATGAACGATGTGCTCGCATCTGGCAGCTGTTCGGCTACAAGGTCGTCGACGCAGGCGGCACTAAGGTAGGAGACGTAACACGTCTGTGGCCGGACAATTCCACCGGCACTCTGCAGTTCATCGGGCTCAAGACTGGATGGTTTGCCGGAACGACCCAAAACCGTTACACCTGACACCGTGCACTGAAAGGTCGGCACGTACTATGACAACTTTTGAAGCAACAGCCCTCACCGACCAGACTGCGGGGCAGCAGAGCCGCCCTCCGGACGCCGCCACGCACGCCGCTGATACCTCGGCCTATGCCGTGTGCGCGAGCTACAGAGAGGCGAAGGCTCTGGCTGCATCCCAGCGACACGATGGGATGCATACCTATGCGGTCTATGTGGTCGCTCTCGATCGCTGGTGTGTCCGATAAGCGACACATCTCGACGATGGCGATCTGATGGTGCCTGCACGAGGCAAGGACGCGTGCTCCAGTGCGTGGCCGGCAGAACAAGCATCTGGTACGACTTGAGGCTCTTGTACTATCCGCAGATCGCTCGGAGAGACGGCAATAGGTAGGACGGAGGCAGAGTGTGATTGAGACAGAGAGCCAACGACAAGCGGCCCTGAGCTGGATTCGCTATTGGAAAGAGTCCGTCTCCGTGGGAGAGCAGAGCTGGCTCGGCCAGGAACAGGCGCTTGAGACCATCATGGCGCTGCACCGGCAGGTTGACGCCTATGAGAAACGGGTGCAGGCCGACACGATCAATCCACTGCCCGTTGACATCCAGGACACTGCATACGAAGCCGCAGCACCGGAGCAGGCAACCAAAACCGAACTGAGGGACGAGGAGTTGGTTTTCTCAATCCTGTGAATAGCGCCCGCCGGATCGAATCCACTCGCAGATTCACAGAGGGGTGAGGACATGAGAGAACCCTGAAGAAACATGGTTCCTCGATGAGGAATCAGCCATTTATTCTGCGGGAGCCGTGGCGGTACCTGTCTGACCGAGCCCCGGTTCGTCGAGAAAGCGCACTGCCACCAGGATGTCCGTGCGAGTCACGGCAAGCGCCAGGGCGAGTTTGGCAAGCACGCGCAAGGATGGTGTCCCCGTCTTGCCCGACTCGAGCAGGGAGACCCGTTCCTGATACCAGTCAAGACGGACCCCGAGTTCGGTCTGCGTGAGGCCCAGTGTGCAACGTTGCGCACGCACGAATCTCCCCAGATTCGCCAGGTCACTCTTATAGACCGTCTGTGCAATCACCATCATAAAACCCGATTCCAGAACGGATCGGGTTCACTAGTGGCTGATCGCGTCTCAAGTGGCCAGGGTACGGGCCGCGACTACGCCTTCCGTCATGCAGTTTCCTACATTTTTATCATAACATGAATTACGGAAAACGCAATGGCGGTTGAATGCTTGACCCGCCAACACAGGTGCTACAGGAGAAAGAGTAGCGGCTCGCTTATCCAAAAAAGTTGGTTTGCACGCACCGGGAAACTCAGGTCGACAACGGATAGCACGCGCTCGGGGATCGAGGTACGGTGACTATGAGCCGCTGGCCGGACAGCGGCATGTGGAGGTGACAGAGGATCAGATGGAGGGCGCACGTGTGTAATTGCCTTCTACGGGCCAGCTCGTTCTCCCTGCCTGTCCGGTCGTATCACTTCCAGCACCTTGCCATCCCCAGGCCCCTGAGGGCCCGGCATAGGGCCGCCGCCGATTGCATACACCCGCCCATCCGGCCCGGTCGTCGCTGCCAGCCCTTGCCGCGCATTCAGCGTTACGCCGATGGTCTGCCAGGAGCTCGTCCGTGGATCATATGTATCCACCGGACTGGGATCGCCACAGTAGATGCCGAAACCGGTCTGGGTCACGTCGGTGACCAGACAACCACCGATGAGATCGATGCGGCCGCCTCGTGCCGCCGCCGCAAAGCCGGCGCTCCGTACGTGAGCTAAGCCCGCGATCTTCGTCCAGCGGTTGCTTCCGGGGTCATACGCCTCGAACGAGGGGCGAGGGATGGAGTCGCCACCGAACACATAGACGAGCCCGTCGAGTCCCACGGCGGCGGTCGGAAGGAAGCGCCCCACATGAAGAGGCGCGAGCGTCGTCCAGCTGTTCGTCTGGGGGTTGAAGGCGCGGACCGTCCTGGTCCAACAGCCGCCCAGCGTCTGCAGGGGACGGCGAGCCGGTCGCGCCTGCGACATGATCCTCGCAGCTACCAGATCGTCGCCATGGCAGTACGTGGCGCCGCCGATGGTGTAGATACGACCATCCTTGCCCGTCACCGCCGCCAGGCCGTAGCGGCCGTCCGGCATAGGCTTGCCCATTGTCCAGTGACGGGTCCTTGGATTGTAGATGAAGACGGTTCGTAGACCGGCAGTGTTACTGTAGCCGGAAGCATCGACCTGACCCCAGACCGAGGCGACACCACCCAGGACATAGATACGGCCATCCGGCCCTGTCGCCACGCCCATCCCCACGCGCGGAGCCGGAAGTGGTGGCTCTTTTGCCCAGGTGTTCGTCTTCGGGTCGTAGGCCTCTACCGTGCGGAGGACGGTGGGAGCGTTCGGCCCCGGCACGCCGGCTTGCCCGCCAATGGCGTAGATCTTCCCGCCGCTGGTCGCGGCTCCCAAGAAGTACCGCCCCGTGGGCATGGACGCGAGCCGTCGTGTCGCAAGTGTCGGCTCTGGTGGCGGCTTGGGCAACGGTTGATCGGCAGGGACCACGGTGTACGCGTCGACCTCGGTAGGTAGGGGGGAGCCTTGCTGAACACCATTCGGCGTCGTGAAGCCACCGAGCACATAGATGCATCCATCGGGGCCGACGGCAGCCACGAACTGCCAGCGACCATGGGGCATGGGCGCCACTGCGGTCCACGTCTTGGTGTGGATATCATAGGCCTCGACCTCGTCGCATGGAGCGGTGAAGCACCTGCCCTCGCCACCGAGGGCGTAGATCCGGCCGTCGGGACCGGTGACCAGCTGGAGCGCGAAGCGCGGGGTGGGCAGGGCGGCAACCGGGGTCCAGGCGTTACGCTGCGGGTTGTAGGCGTCGACCTTGCCCTTGGCTGACGTCGCATCGCCTCCAATGACGTAGATGCGCCCATCAGGGCCGACCGTGGCCGCGAACTCATGCTGGGGTGTGGGGTCCGGCGCCAGGGTGGTCCAGGCATGAGTGCTCGGGTCGTAGGCGGAGAGGGCACCGACTGCCGTGCCGTTTACCGTGCCGCCGACCGAGTAAATCCTGCCGTCGAGTCCGGTGACCAGGACGGGGGACTCGTCGATGCCGGGCGGAGGTGGCGCGTGGCTCCAGGTTTGCGCGCGCGGATCGTACACCAGCAGCACAGCTCTCTCTGTCGGGGAGCCGTACCCGCCGCTGGGAAGGCCGAAGAGGTAGATGAGACCGTCCGGACCGGTGGTGGCGGATGGTAGGCCGGCAAGCGCATAGGGCATGTCTCCCATTGCGGTCCAGATGTTCGCCCGCGGATCGTAGGCCTCAAAGGTTCGGCAGAAGTTGGTGCATGAAGGATCGCCGAGACCACCGAAGACGTAGAGCTTTCCGGCAGCACTCGCCACCGCGGGCCATAGCAATCCCTCCGGTAGGGGAGCGACCGTAGTAACGCTTAACCCTTTTCAGATAGCTTTCAGCTCAGCGAACGTTTTAGCGAGATTTGGCGAACAGACGCGCCGGCGCAGCACATTTCTGGATTGTCAAACACCCCTAAACAGTGGCTTCTGTCGTCGTCCGTCTCCGACGTATATTCACGACGTGAGAAGACTAATAGTACTCACAAATATGACTTTTATATTTCGAAATATACGTATATTCCAGACTCCAGATATTAAATCTCCCGATATTTTGATTATTTGAACGACCTGTGCTATAGTAAGGACAGTAAGTGGAACATCCTCATGACGGGGAGCATAATCACAGATCACCTCTAGCAATTAGTGCGGTGATCCGATTGATGAACCCGATCCGTTGTGGATCGGGTTTTGTTGTGTCTTGCAACAGTCCGTGCTCTTAATCAAGTGGAGACTCCAATCTTGCTGGAGTGACCTTTGGAGGTCATCATGTATCAGACGATTCGCCAATATCAGACCAATCCCAATTCCGTCTCCGAGATCCTGGCCCAGGATGAGAAGAGCTTCGTGCCCTTCATCAGCAACGCCCAGGGCTTCCGTGAGTACACCTGCGTCGACGCCAGCAACGGCGTGCTCGTCTCGACCAGC
>DASVZE010000569.1:0-2872 GCA_036391775.1 Chloroflexota bacterium
GTGAGCGATGTCCTGCTCCAACTCGTCCCGCTGCGCCCGCTCCTTCTCCAGGAGTCCACGCAGGGTCCGGGCATCTACCGAGCCCAGGGGAGCCGCTCATCCATGGTGCGGTTATGCTACGGCACTTCCCTTCCCCTGTCAAATCCTCTCTACCGCTTTCTGAGCTCTTACTACCGGCGCGGAAAGTTGCAGGTCTCTCTCTATGCGCGTATAGTGGAGGGAACGTCAAACCACTACATGTAGTGGTGTTCGTTAGGCGGAGGACATAGTGAGGAAAGAAGGAGTGCTGGCGGCGATTGCTGTATTGCTGCTGGCAGGGATTATCAGTCCGCTGCGTACGGCCACGGCGCAAACGCAGCCATCCGGATCGGTTCCATGCTCAATTAGCCGGTTGCTCTCTCCCACGCAGGGTCATTACACCGGAGCGTGGCAGTCCACCGGCGACTACACGTTCGACGCGAAGTTTCCCGCGCAAAACGGTTCCCCGGCGTACGAAAAGATCATTGACCTGAAGCTCATCATCGACGGCAAGCTGGATGTGACGGTTTCCGCCAGTGGAGCGATGAACGGCACGGCGAGTGGCAATGTGCAGGCGCCGATCTTTCACGACGGCCAGCGGGACATATCCAGCGGTGTCGGGACGATCAGCGGTGTAATCTCCGGCCAGTACGCCGGCGTCGGCACCAGACTCACTCTGCCGCACCCCACGCTCGACATCCATTGGGGCACTTTTGGCGGAAATGCCGTCGAAACCTTCCCCGCGCTGTCCGACTTCATCTTTACCGTGAACAACCTCGATTGCATCTCATCGCAGGGAACCAGCCTGGAGCAGGGATTTCCTGCGATGAACATCACCAGCGACGGCACCGGTCAGCTGACCCAGGCCGTGGGTGTCGGCTCCTCGACCGGGACCTGGTCTCTGATCAGCGATCAGACATCCGAGTTCAATGCCCGCTCGCAGCAGATCAATAGCTTTATCAGCAGTGCCAACGCACTGTTTTCCTCTTCCACCCCACTCACCGGCGTGGCCCTTACGCAACAGGTCCTGCGGCCGCTGCGTGCCCTGGAGACCGCCATCGCAGCAGACCCGGCCATTGCTCGTTGCTTGCTCGAGCAGCTGGGCTCCTGGGAGGCACAGGCCCTCCCCGCCATTTACAAGAGGGTGCAAACGCAGGCCGGTTCGGCGGCAACGGTGAGCGATCTACGTCAGGCAGGCGATCTGCTCAACGCCGCCACACAGCTCAACAGCGACTGCAATATGGCTGACGGCGGTGCCGGGGCATCCCTGGCGGCGGCGCAGCGATCGATGCTGGACGGAGCTATCAAGCAGCGCGATTGGGTCACGGCCGCCCTGGCCGCGCGTGAGATGCTGCTCATTGGAGGGCAATCCGTGCGCGTGGCGCTTGGAACAGAGCTAACCGTCGATCTGCACGCTCTGGTTCAGACGGCGTCTCCTGCTTCGATGCTGGACGTGGCCCGCATGTCGTATGCCCTGGGAGACGATGCGGATGCCTCCGCGGCAGTGCAGCGTGTCGCGCTACCCGCCACCCGATCCGGAGATTCCGTGCCCTGGAAGCCGGTGAAAAAGTCGAAGGCGAAACCCAAGAAGACGAAGGCAAAGAAGAAGAAAAAGACGCCGAAGCCAACCGTAACGCCGAAACCCACAGCAACGCCGGTGCCTCAGCCCAAGACGCTGGCGCAACAGCTGAGCACGGGAATCAGCGACATCACCGTTCTCAAGCCGTCGGGCTCTCCGCCGACTTTCCTCTGGACGCCGGTGAACGGCGCCGCGACGTATATCGTAACGGTGACCTCAAACTCGCAGCCGGCTTTGGTCTGGAGCTGGGCCGGGACCAGCACGCTTGCTGTCTACGGTGACACAGCCGTGCCGGGACTCGACGGCTCGGCCGGAGAAGCGTGGACCGTTCCGCTGCCAGCGTCATACACCTGGTCGGTCATCGCGCTGGACGCGCAGGGAAGAATCATCGCGGAGCACGTGCGCGCGTCTTAAACGCTCCACACTTCAATGTGCTCGCCCTTGACCCGTACCTGAAGCTTGGGGAGCGGCGGAAGAGCTGTGCCGTACCGTTTGATCTGCTTGTACTGTTGCCAGCCATCCAGGTCGAACTCCGCGCCGTGGCACGGACAGACGAACGACTGTTCCGTGGCCGACACGTTCAAGGTGCAGGCCATGTGGGTACAGACGCGGGATAGTGCTTTGAATGTGCCGCCGCGGTTGATCAGGAATCCGTTGATCGCACCCGCTGAAAAGGTGCGGATGGCGCCGTCCGGTACCTCGGCCACGCGGGCCACCCGCATCCAGCGGCCGTTGCTCCCCACCAACGGCTGAGCGCTCTGCTTTTTGTTGGTCGATCCTCCGACAGTACGATCAAGCCCTACCCCTGCCAGTAGCCCTGCGGCCAGCGCTCCCGCGCCGGAGAGGAAGGCCGTGCGTCGTGAGATGCGCCGCGGCCTCACGATCAGCCGGTCGTGGAGCGATTCCACGAATGCTTTCTCCGGGGCCCGTCCCTGACTGCCGCGCAGCAGCTGCGCCATTTGCAGCATGCGCTGCTCCTCGTCGCTCATCTCCGCTGCCGCGGCGCGAGGCGACTCATCGGCCTGCAGCCGGTCGAGCGCTTCATCAAATCGCTCAAACTCGGTCATGACCGGCCTTCCCCGACCTGGACTGCACGGGCCAGTGCCCGATGCTGAATAACTTTGACGTTCTGTGGTGTGATGTCTAGCTCCGTTGCCGTTTCCTGAACTGAATATCCCTTGAGAAAGCGCAGCTCCAGCACCTGGCGATACCGCTCGGGCAGAGCCGCCAGAAGGTCGGACACCAGGCGCTCTGCTGCCGAGGATGGTGCTGTTT
>DASVZE010000570.1:0-3137 GCA_036391775.1 Chloroflexota bacterium
TCAGGTGTCTGTTGACGTGTCGATAGACGACGATGTAATTGTCCCTGAGACGGTCAGAGGGCTTGGGCGCTGCTACGCGTGCCAGGGCGCAGACAACCTTGTATCTATATCCGGAGTCGCACCGCAGCCAGGGGGCAAGCAGCTCGTCCTGGACTCCATCATGCTCATGCCGGTCGAGGGCTAACTTGCGCTAGCGCTCCGGTCGCAGTGTGCTAGCCAACGATATATCTGTTGTGCGTCAGAACGTGCTATACTTTGTATAGTAAAGGTAAATCGACACGCCGTGGGAGACCCGTCATCGCGGGTTTCTTTTTTTGTGAGCAAATTGGAACAAAACCGCCAGGATATCCGCAACATCGCCATAATCGCCCACGTCGATCATGGAAAGACAACGCTGGTCGATGGGATGCTGAAGCAAAGCAACATCTTCCGTGCCAATGAACAGGTCGGAACATTGATCCTCGATTCCAACGATCTGGAACGGGAAAAGGGCATCACGATTCTGGCGAAGAATACCTCCGTGCGATATCACGGAGTCAAGATCAACATCATCGACACACCGGGACACGCCGACTTTGGTGGCGAAGTCGAACGAGTCTTGAATATGGCGGACGGCTGCCTCCTTCTGGTCGACGCCGTCGAAGGTCCCATGCCGCAAACCAGGTTCGTTCTTCGGAAAGCGCTGGAGATTGGGCTCAGCCCGATCGTCGTGATCAATAAGGTCGATCGACCCAATGCGCGCGTGGACGAGGTTCTGGAGCGCACACAGGATCTGTTCCTGGAACTGGCCACACGGCCCGAGCAACTCGACTTTCCGGTTCTCTACGCCATTGCCAAGCAGGGAATGGCAATGGCAAATCTTGCCGAGCCGCAGAACGATCTGCACGCTCTATTCGACACCATCCTGACCGCCGTCCCGGCGCCGCGAGTTCCGGATGGATCGCTTCAAATGCTCGTGACGAGCCTGGGCTACGACTCGTATCAGGGAAGGATCGCTATCGGACGGCTCTATCGTGGCTCCGTCCGAGCCGGCGAGTCCGTTACGGTCATCGGCCGCCACGGTTCATTGCGCACCTCACGGGTGGTCGAGGTATTCACCTTCGAAGGATTGAAACGCGTCTCCGCAGTGGAGGCCGGCGCGGGCGACATCGTCGCCCTAACCGGAATCGAGGACGCCTCCATCGGAGAAACAGTGGCCTCGGTGGACACACCCCAGGCTCTTCCGAGTATCACGATCGAAGAGCCCACGGTTCGAATGACGATCGGCGTCAATACATCGCCCCTGGCGGGTCGAGAAGGCAAGCTGGGCACATCCCGGCAGTTGCGCGATCGGCTGTTTCGTGAGCTTCAAACTAACGTTGCTTTGCGCGTTGAGGAGACCGATCGCGCCGACAGCTTCCTTGTATCCGGGCGAGGAGAGCTGCACCTGGCCATTCTGGTCGAGAGCATGCGCCGCGAGGGTTACGAATTCGAAGTATCGCGTCCGGAGGTAATCACGCGCGAGATCGACGGCGCACTATGTGAGCCGTTTGAAGAGGTCTATATCGACACCACGGACGAAAACGTCGGATTCATTACCCAGGCTATGGCCGCGCGCAAAGGTGTGATGGCGAACATGGAGTCTCGCCCCTCAGGAGAGGTGCGCTTCGTGTTCACCGCTCCCACTCGTGCGCTGATTGGCTTCCGCAACGAGTTTCTGACGGCCACACGGGGAAACGGCCTTCTCAGCTCCTTGCTCCTGGGGTATCGGCCCTGGGCGGGTGACATTGTAAGCTACCGTATGGGAGCGCTCGTGGCTCTGGAGCTGGGTACGGCGGTCGCGTACGGCCTGGCAAACGCGCAGGAACGCGGCACGACTTTCATTGAAGCCGGAACCGAGGTATACGGAGGCATGATCGTCGGCCAGAACTCACGCGGAGACGACATCGTGATCAATGTATGCAAGGACAAAAAGAAGACAAACGTCCGATCGTCCACCGCCGACGTACTGGTGCGATTGACGCCCGCTACCATCCTTAGCCTCGAGCAATCGCTCGACTTCATCGAAGACGACGAGCTTGTGGAGGTAACTCCGGTATCCGTGCGACTGCGCAAACGGATTCTCAGTCACGATCAGCGTTCCAAACGGCGTTAGGGAAGACCCGGCGGGTCATCACGCAATGCACGGTTAAGGGAGCCGCCTCCAGTCCAGGTAGGAGGAGAAGGTGACCATGACATTCGATAGCGACAGACTGGGAGCGATGGCACGTGCTGTCCTCAAAGCGAACGACCTGGGCGCATCGACCAAACCGGCTCCAAGCCTGTATCCCCATCAATGGAATTGGGACTCCTGCTTCATCGCCATCGGCATCTCGCACGACAGCACGGAGCGAGCGGCACAGGAGCTCTTCTCTCTGCTTCGCGGTCAATGGCGGAGCGGGCTGGTGCCGCAGATCGTCTTCAATCCGAAAGGTACCGGCTACTTCCCCGGGCCGGACGTGTGGCAGAGTGAAAGATCTCCAGATGCGCCGCGCGACGTGCAAACCTCCGGCATCACCGAGCCTCCGGTTCTCGCCATTTCTGCCTTATCCATCTGGAACAACGCGGAGGATAAGCAACAGGCACGAGAGATCCTGCGCCGGTTGTACCCATCCCTCCTTCACTATCACCGCTTCCTCTACGAGCAGCGGAACCCCGACGGTGACGGACTTATCGTGGTGATCCATCCGTGGGAGTCGGGCCTGGACAATTCACCGCCATACCTCGACGCGGGCCAGCGCGTTCATCTCGCATACAAGCCACAGTATGAACGGCTCGACACTCTCCATGTTGCGGCCAAGAACCGCCCCACAAACAAAGACTACGACCTGTATGTGTACTTGTTAGAGCTCATGCGGGCAGTTGACTGGAATCAAAAGCGTTATCTCGAGACAGCGCCACTCCAGATAAAAGATGTGCTCTTCAATTCGATCCTTTGCCGCGCCGACGCCGATCTGGCACGTATCGCCGAGATCGTGGGCGAAGATCCGGAGGAGGCACACGCATGGCACCAGCAAACCAGCGCCGCCATCAACGCGGTGCTTTGGAGCGAGGAACACGGCGCGTATTACAGCTACGATCGCGTGGCTGGTAGGTTGCTGCCGATCGACACCGTAGCC
>DASVZE010000571.1:0-3411 GCA_036391775.1 Chloroflexota bacterium
AGCTTTTAAAACGGCCCCAGCTCAGGTCGTACGACTGCTGGAAGCCGGCGAGAGTTGCATTTTCGTATTGGTTGTCTCCTAGCGCCAGGACCGCATCGGGCTTGGCCTGCGCCACCAGGTCCGATGTCGCCTTCATCTGGCAGAACTTGTTGTCGCCTTGACCGCCATTGAAGTCAGGCGAGGCAGGGTCGCAGGCGATGTCCCCCACTGCCATCACAGTCACGGCCTTCGGTGGTGCCGTAGCTGCTGCCGTTCGGGCCGGCCCACTCCCGAGAAACGGCGAGATCAGGAGAACGAATAGAAGTGTCGGTATGATCCGTGTCATCACTTTAATTCGGCTCTTCGGACTTGGGTTTCTTGTCGGTGATAGTCGTTCCCCGAACATGGTTCGGCTCCTTTCGCTCTTCCTCTCGTACTACGCGGGCGGAACGGTCACGGAGTAGCACTTTCCGTTGTTGTTATCGACCTCCTGACCGGATGACGACGCAGTGACCGCCTCGAACCAGTAAGTCGTTCCCGGCACGATGCCGTTGTCGCCCACCGTTCCCGGGAGATCGTTGCCCGTCACCAGCACAGTGTGATTTGTCGTGCCTGAACCGGCATCGCGAGTGGCAACCTCGACCAACCCTGTGCATGCCGGACCCGACCCGAAGTAAACCATGCCCTGTCCCGGAGTGACACTGGTGAAATTGACCTCGAAGGCGCTTTCGGAGGGCAGCTCAATCCCGGTCTGCGGATCCAGGAACAGGCGGCGGCCGGAGGGATGGCTGAAGTTCAACATCCCCAGGATCGAGCCGGCGTTTCGGTCGAAAGAATCAGTGCTTATTCGCTGACCGTTCAACCAATTATCTTCGATGAAGCGAGTGGTCGAGGTCTGATCGATCAGGGTGTGGTCGACATAATTGTCCCTGGCATAGGGCGAGATAATGAGATAGGGCAGCCGAGGACCGTGCCCACAGCGAGCGCCTGCACCGTCGGTCGTTGTCCCACACCCCACGTCGAGAGCCGTGTTCGAGCGGTTGACGATAGGTCCGCGCACGTGGTCATACCAGCCGTCTGAGTCGTCCCACTGCACAACGATCGCCGTGCTCTTCCATGACGGCAAGCTCATCAGGTGATTGATGCTGTTCACCAGAAACTCTTGCTCGTCGAGCGGATCCGAGTTGGCAGGGTGGCCATCCTGGTAGCTGGCAGCTTTAAGGAAGGAGACGGCCGGTATGTTGCCCGCATCCGCTGCGGTCCAGAACTTGGTGAGGTCGTACTGGTGGTTCGCCTGATCCGATTGCCCGATCGAGGCATCACTGCTGGGCGGCAGGTGGTGGGGATTGGCCGTGGCGACGAAGTACTGAAAGGGCTGGTGGTGGGGGTCATAGTCGCTAAACGTGAGCGGATCGGTTGCGGCGTTGATTCCCTGAAGTCGATCGACGGCGACCAACGGATGCCTGGCGCTGCAGTCGGCGAATCCTCCCTGGAACCACCCCCAGGTGACCTTAGCCGGGTTTAGCAAGCCGGCAATGGTCGGATTGGTCATGGCGGCGGTTGCGCTCTTGGCGGTTGTTCCGCCGGACGAACAATCGTCGTAGTAGGGATCCGTGTCGCGGTATGTCGTCCCTGTTCCTCCGGTGGTCAGAGGTAGAGGGCTTACGCTACACGGTCCGGGTGTCTTGTACACCGAGGTCGCAGGACCGCAGACAGCGCCCGCCGTGTTACCGGCCACCAGATTGAGCGCGCCGGGCGTGGAAGGTCCGAAGACTGTCCCAAAGGAATTGTCGTTCATCGCAAAGTGCTGGGCATAGTTCCAGAGGGCGGTAACGGTATTGCCGTCGTAATAGCCCATCACGATGCCGTTCGGACAGTATTGGCGCACGTTTGTGGATTTGCCCTGGACGTACTGGACGAACTTGTCCATGTTGCCGCTGTTTTCCGCTTGTTGCTCCGGGGTATAGTTGTGGACCTGGCTGCAGGTGAGGGCCTGAGACCGATCGAGACGAACCGGTTGCGCCAAATTGGGATTGTTGGTGAGCAACTGAGGTGTCAACCCGTTAACCGCTGGAGTATTGCCACGTGGCGTGAAGACCGGCTCGCCGGGTGGGTTGGCAGCGTGCGGGTAGGTACCGAAGTAGTGATCAAACGATGAGTTCTCCTGGAAGATGACGACCAGGTGTTTGATGGGCGTGCTGGTGGGCAAAAGGGAAGCCGCCGAGTGGTCCTGACCGACCGAGGCGGTCGGCGCACCCCCTGCCACGGTGACGTTCCCGGCCAACGCCGAGGAAGACGGTGCCACGGCAGACACCGCAAGGGCAACAATGGCCGCGACGGTGACTAACCGGGCGATGATGCTCCGTTTCATGGCATACTCTCCTCTTTTCACTGGTCTTGTTTTCGCTCATCGTACCGAGAGGAGCGTTACAAAGTCGTTACCTGGCGAGATCTTTAGCGAGTCATGATCGGGGTCAGGTCGACCGAACTATGTCTCAAGTAGCCTTCACGCGCCAGGCCCATCGACGTGGGATGTGGTCAGTACCACCAAATGCCATCAAGCTAAGCAGTATCAGGGTAGTAGAGCAGCACGGCGAAGAGACTCGGACCCAGAAGGAAGCCCATGAAGAGCTGTCCCAGTACCTCGGGCAATCCGAACCGCCCGTCCATATGTCCCGCGCCCCGGTCCATCTCGACGATCGCGCCGAGCGTGAGCATCATGAGCAAGACTTCTTGTTCTGAGAGCGTTTGGATACGTGCCCCCGTGTCTCAAGGTGCTTTCCGCGTCACTTTCCGGCACCGTCTCAGCGTCGTATGCAATTCGTGTGCGGGTGAACCGGACCCTGGAGAGATTACTGGGCGCCACGGCCGGAAATCCGGTCGCCCGAAGCTTTTTTGGCTCGGCGCTTCAAGGCTTCCCGATACTCCGCAGCCAGCTCGATCTCACCGGATTCTTCGTAGACTTCGATTTGTTTCCCGGGCCAATTGCGCTGAACGGAACCATAGAACGGCAGCTTCCGACTCCGCCGGTAGAGGAGGAAACCAAGCAACCCGAAGGCAATCCAGATGGGGCCGGCAATACGGCCTATCGGGTGCGTGAAAATGACCATGACGAGCACGCTGCTAATGCCGAGAAGTCCCAGTACGCCCACGATGGGGAGCTCGAACGGCTCCCCCCGGTAGCTAAGGCGTACGTTCCACGGCACGCGAAATACCCGTGGCGTCTCTCGGTCCTTGTAGCGAAGAACGAGCAGTGATACAAAAACCAATGTATAGCTGGTGGCGGCTCCAAAGGCATACATGTCACCCAACGTGTTCGCCGCATTCGGTGTGATGCCGGCAAATGCCAGCTCACCGAGGGCAATGGCGCAAAACACGACAAGGGCAACAACCGGGGTACGGAAGCGTGCGTGGACGCGTGTGAAGACCTTT
>DASVZE010000572.1:0-4443 GCA_036391775.1 Chloroflexota bacterium
CTACCTGGCCGCTCCGGGCGTGGGCTTCGCCATCACGGCTTTGTGGAATGCGATCTTCGTCGCGTATGGACTTTTCGTCGGCACTATTCAAGCGTTCATCTTTACCGTACTCACAGTGGCATACATGGCCATTGCCAGTGAGCCGGCACACGAACACTAAGGGAGGATTACCTTGGCAGACTTCAGTTTCCTGGCCGCTATCGACACGGGAACAGCGACAAAGGCAATGGGCGCTTACATTGGCGCTGGAATCATGCTGGGCGGCGGCGCTATCGGCGCCGGAGTCGGCGACGGATTGGTGACATCACAGTTGGTGGCCGGCCTGGCCCGGCAACCCGAGGCACGCGGGCTCTTGACCACGTGGATGTTTATTGGTGTTGGACTGATCGAGGCTTACGCGGTTATCGCGTTGGTATTTGGTCTGGTTGTCCTCTTCGGCAAGCCATAACGTCACATGCTCGGCCCTGTCAGCATCAGCATTCCCACTCTCGTGGCCGAGGTCGTCATTTTCTTGGTGATGGTCGGCGTGATGGAGCGGTTCATATTCACTCCCATCCGCAACGCTTGGGCCGAGCGAGATCGCTCCATCCAAGACGGCATAGCTGCCTCATCTCGCAGCCGGGAAGCTGCCGAAAAAGCGCGTGAAGACGTTGCGCGGACCCTGGCGGAAGCTCGGCAATCCGCTCAGGCGAGAATCGACGAAGGAATCGCCGAGGGCAGCCGCGAGAGAGAGCGCCTGGTCGAACAGGCGACGGACGAATTCAGGCGGCTGCTGGACGCCGCGCGTCGAGAGGTGGCTACTGAGCGCGAAAGGTCTGCGGCGGTGCTGCAAGATCGTATCGTCGATATCGCGCTTGAGGCTGCATCCCGCGTCACCGGGCAGAGGTTTGACCAGCCGCAGGTACGAGAGCTTGCCGCCGCCGTGGTAGCGAGCGAAGGAATGAGGTAGGCGGATGCTTGCGCACGCGTACTTCCTGTGGTGGGGCGCCCAGATCGTTGCGGTTGCCATTCTGGTCGCTCTTGTCTTGCGCTGGCGTCCTGGATTTACCGGGGGTCGCACGATCGGCGAGATGTTAAGCCAGGCACTCGACGCGCGCGAGCAGGGCATACGCGCCCAGCTCGAGGAGGCCCAGCGCAGCCGCGAAGAGGCGGCTCGTATCCAGGAGGAATCCGAGCGAAACATCGAGCACGCACGCGAAGAGGCGAATGGAATCGTATCTCGCGCTTCGCAGACCAGTCTCTCTATTCAGGAAGACATCAAACGGCGTGCGGAAGAAGAGTATCAGCGCATCGTGGCGCAAGCACGTCACCAGATCGATTATGAGCGCGAGCAAGCGGAACTGGCACTTCGCCGGCGTGCCGCCGACATCGTGATCGATGCCGCCGGCCAGATCGTTCAGCGGCATCTCGAGCCGCAGCAGGACCGTGAGCTCATTGTCGACTCGCTGGGCAACGTTCGGGAGGTGTCATGAAACCGTCAAGCACGGCTCGCCGCTATGCTGAGGCAGCGTTTGAAGTGGCCCGACGAGACGGTCAGACCGACGAGTGGGTCCGAGACCTGGCGCGTGCCACCGAAGCTCTCGTACAGCCCGATGCGGCAGCTTTTTTTCGGACGCCGGATGTCTCGCGGGAGGACAAATTGGCGGCCATCGACCGCATCTTTGGCGGCATGCAGCCACAAGTAAAGAACCTGCTGAGAATACTGGTGAGCAGGCAACGGATCTATCTCATGCCTGCGATTCTCCGTGAGTTTGTTGCCCTCAAGCGTCAGGCGGAAGGGATCGCCGAGGCATACGTGACGGTCGCCCGGCCGGTTGACGACTCGGAGGAGCAGGAAATCTCTCGGCGATTGGGAGAAATGACCGGCAAGCGAATCGAGATACACACGTCGGTGGATCCTTCGATTCTTGGAGGGATCGTCGTACGAATCGGAGACAAGCTTATCGACGCGAGCGTCGCGGGGCGTTTGCAACGACTACGGCAGGAGATGGCGGTTTAGCGAGCGTCGCATCCGCCGAGATAGAGAGGATAGGAATAGCATATGGCCGTTGGTGCGGACCAAATCGAGCAGATCCTCAGACAACAGATCGAAAAATTTGGTGAGGTGGCGGCGGAAACAAACGTCGGCACTGTCATTGACGTGGGTGATGGTATCGCTCACGTATACGGTTTGGAGGGAGCCCTCTTCAATGAGCTGGTCGAGTTTCAAGGGGTAATCGATCCCACGACCGGCCGGCCAGTGCTGGGCATCGCGTCCAATCTTGGCGAGGACAGCGTGGGCGTGGTGATCATGGGTCCCTTCGAAGATATTCGCGAAGGACTTCAGGTAAGAAGCACCGGGCGCATCGTCGAGGTACCAGTCGGAGATGCCTTGATCGGCCGTGTGGTAGACGCCCTCGGGCGTCCAGTCGACGGCAAAGGACCCCTTAGCTCGACAAAGACCCGGCCGGTTGAACGGCTGGCTCCCGGCATTGTGCGCCGCTCCCCGGTGAACACGCCGGTTCAGACTGGCATCAAGGCTATCGACGCCATGACACCGATTGGGCGGGGCCAACGCGAGCTGGTCCTGGGGGACCGGCAAACGGGAAAGACGGCAATTGCACTCGATACCATCATCAATCAGAAGGGCCAGAACCTCATCTGCGTCTACGTTGCTATCGGCCAGAAAGAGAGCAAAGTGGCGGCCGTTGCTGCCACCCTGGAGCAGCAGGGCGCCATGGAATGGACGACAATCGTCACTGCCTCCGCTTCGCAATCAGCCGCGCTGCAATGGATTGCTCCCTACGCAGGCTGCGCCATGGGCGAGGAATGGATGGAAAGCGGCAAGGATGTCCTCGTGGTTTACGATGACCTCTCCAAGCATGCGTGGGCGTACCGAGAGCTGTCGCTTCTTTTGCGCCGTCCTCCCGGGCGCGAGGCATACCCCGGGGACGTCTTTTATCTGCACTCGCGCTTGCTGGAACGAGCAGCCAAGCTCAACCAGGAAAACGGGGGCGGATCCCTTACCGCGATTCCCTTCATCGAGACCCAGGCTGGGGATGTGTCGGCATACATTCCAACCAATGTCATCTCGATTACGGACGGTCAGATCTACCTTGAATCGGATCTGTTTTACTCCGGCGTGCGACCCGCTATCAACGTGGGACTCTCCGTTTCGCGCGTGGGCGGTGATGCGCAGACCAAGGCCATGAAGCAGGTTGCGGGGTCACTGCGCATCGATCTGGCACAGTATCGCGAGCTGGCGGCATTCGCGCAGTTCGGTTCCGACCTCGATGCGGGCACGCGTGCTCGGTTGGAGCGAGGGCAGCGAGCCACGGAGGTTCTGAAACAGCCGGAATTCGAGCCGCTGTCAATGGCCGAAGAAGTCACGATTCTTTATTGTTTGTCGCGCGGGCATCTGGACGATGTTCCAATAGACAAGATCGGAAGCTTTCAGAACGAATTTCGCCGCTTTCTTTCTGCCAGTCATTCCGAGATCATGCAGGCGCTTGAAGAGCAAAAACAGCTGACTCCAGAGCTTGAGGAACAGCTCAAGGGCGCTATCGACGAGTTCAAACGATCGTCCCAGTTCGTTCAGAGCTGACCAGAGCTTTCACCGCGGAGCAAACGAGAACCCGATGGCATCACGCAGAGAATTGAGACGCCGAATCCGAAGCGTCAAGAACACGTCGCAAATTACCAAGGCAATGCAGATGGTCTCGGCCTCGCGCATGCGACGCGCTCAAACCAGGGTCGCAGAGGCGCGGCCGTACGCCGAGCACATGCGCGGCATCGTGGCAGATATTTCGGGCAGGTCGGGGGCGGAGTCCCACCCCCTCATGGAGCAGAGGGACGTCAAGAACGTTGCAATCGTGACACTTACACCCGATCGCGGTCTGGCCGGCGCCTTGGTGACCAATATCAACCGCGAGACCGTGCACCTGATCGAGCGTGTTGAGCACCCGGTGCGAATCATCGCTGTCGGGCGTAAGGGCGCAGGCTTTGCCGCACGTTCCAGACTACATCTGGTCGGCGAGTTCACTGGCCTGGGAGATCGTCCATCAATCCAGGATGTGGGACCAATCGCGCGTCAGGTGCTGGATGACTACGAGAATGGGACTGTTGACGCGGTCTACCTGGTTTACGCACAGTTCATCAGTACCTTGCGGCAACAGCCCAGGAGCGTACAGCTGCTTCCTGTACAACCGCCGGAACAGAGTGAAGCGACCGGTCCGTGGAGCTATGAGCCCGACAATCCTCATGCTGTCTTGTCGCAGCTCTTGCCCGCGTACGTCGAGTTCACCATTTACCAGGCACTGCTGGAAGCGATCGCGAGCGAGCACAGTGCGCGTATGATCGCAATGAGCAATGCCACCGATAATGCTCTCGAACTCATAAAGGATTACACGCTGCTGGCCAACAAAGCGCGGCAGGCAGAAATTACAAAGGAAATCTCTGAGATCA
>DASVZE010000573.1:0-2558 GCA_036391775.1 Chloroflexota bacterium
ATCTCGGCGCTGAGAGTCCCATTCGTGGTCCCACCCATTACCAGGAGCCGTCCGTCCTTCAGAAGGGCAGACAGAGCGCCCATGGCTCGGCTCTCGTTCAGGTTGCCTGTTTTGGTCCAGGTTCCGGCAACCGGATCGTAGATCTCGGCTGAGGTCTCGACCTGCCCGGCCACCACGTTGTAGCCGCCGGCCAGGAGCACCCGGCCGTCTTTGAGCGCGGCCGCCACCGGAACCAAACGTGCCACGAGCGACTTGGGCGCATTGATCCACGTGTTCGTCGTTTGGTCAAACTGCTGGTTTGTTGCAGCGCTAGTCGGGTAGAAGTACGCACTCATAAGCACACCGCCCCCGCCAGCCACCGCGATGGAGGGCATTATGGGCACGGCCGGCAGGCTGCCGGCCTGCGACCACGTCCCGGTTGATGGGTCGTAGACCTCGGTCCACGCCTTCACAATGGGAGCCTTCTCCGACGAGAGACCGACTCCGCCCAGGACAAGCACGCGTCCGTCGGACAGGCGAACAGCAGTGTGCAAGGCGCGGCCGGGCAGCGGCGTCACGGACGGCAGCGCAATCGTTACCGGATCGTTGAAGGCGCTGTAGTCCATCGTCGATGTCTGCTTTAACTGACTTGCATTCACGGTTGCGCCGACACGGAGCAGGAACAGTGACTGCTGACCGATGTAGAGATTGATGGTCTGCGTCGATCCAGTAGCCTTGACCGTGCTCCGCAGGTGCCAGGCCGCCTCGGTGCCTATGGTCGCCGGTCCTAACAGGGTGAGGTTAGCCGGCGGTTGCTGCTCCATCTGTGCGACCGTAATAAGCGGGCAGCCGAGGCCGAACATCCCGGCGCCAGTACTGTCGAATGGGTCGATGGACTGCCAGGCCTTCCCCTGGCCGGCTGGACGGGTGAAGACGGCGACCCAGCCGGGGGACTGCGACCAGATCAGCCCATCCTGCTCATTGAGAGCGACTGGTTTCTTCTGTCCAATTGTTGTTCCCTTTAGATGTAGCTGCGCGTTGAGGCGGGTCCCGGTGAGAGCACACGTTCCAGTTATGGTGAACGCGGCCTTCTGTCCGCTCGCGGTGATCGTGCTCTTTCCGGCAGAACGCGCCGTGTGGAGCGAGCCTTTCATCGTGGTAATGGACTGTTGAAGCAGCGTTGCCGGATCAGGTCCGTCCGCCGCCAAGACGCGAGGTGCGCTGGAGGGCACTCCGCCGATCCCGACGCAGGCGATCAGGAGGATCCCGAATATCACATTCAAGCGTTTCATGGTTATCCCCGTTTCGGATAGACAGGTCATGAGGCGCCACTACCGTCGCGTTGTAACTGTCTATCCCCCAGGACGATCGTACTGCGAGATCAGCCAGAGTAGTATCGGGCCACCAACCGATTTCTGGCCTGAAGTGACCGTATTCTCTTGCGAAAGCTGTGTCTTCCTGCCAGTAGCTCAGGAGCGCAGCCTACCGTTGGATGAGAGAATCCGTTCTAGAACCGACTGTGTCCCGATCATCCGCACTGCTGTAGGGGAAGGACCAAAGGGGGAAGAGGCTTTTGCTGCAAGTCGAGCGCACGGCCGATGCTGGTGGCCTGAGCATCGTAGGCGGAAAGCCGAGGTAGGTGGAATTGGTTCTCGACGAAGCGCAGGATCGAGGCGAAGTCATAGACGGTGTGATCGACAATCTGGGCGCGAGAATAGGGAGAGATCACGATCGTCGGCACACGCGGACCGAACCCAATGTTGTGGAATGATGGTGGTGTGACGTGGTCGTAGAAGCCACCGAATTCGTCCCACGTAACGATCATAGCGGTGCTGTTCCATAGCGAGCTCTGCATAACGGCGTTGAGTTGGCGGTCCAGCCAGTTCTGACTGGTACAGATGCTGTGGGGTGGGTGATCGTTGTAGCGAGCCGGCGCGACCAACCAGCTCACTGCCGGCAGCGTGCCCGTTCTGACGGCTGAGATAAAGGCTGCATAAGAGGCAAAGTGCTGCTTCCAGGCGTCTGTGCCCGGTTCAGGGGTAGAAGCAAAGCTGGACCAGATCAGCCGGGCAAAGGATAAGGGGGCGAAGTAGATCCAGGAGATGCCTTGCTGTTGCAGGACGTCGCCCAGAGTCGGCGTGTGGAAGCAGGCAGTGACCACATGGATATGGTGCGTGTGCTGGTTGTAGGCGCGCACCCGACCCGGATTGACGGCGTTGCAGCCCCACGATTGACGCCAGTTCGGACCTGGATTGCCGACGACATTGTGACTGGTTCCTGCGATCAAGACCAGGTGGTTGGGGTAGCTTGGCCCGGCCACAGTCGAGAAGAAGTGATCGGCCAGCGTGAAGTTCTGAGCGTACGACCAGTAGCCACGAATATCGGCGGGATAGTACTGGCTCAGCGAGATGGAGTGTCCGTGCTGTACTGCTCCTGCGAGGCGAGCGAAGCCATTCATGCGACCGTGGTTCATGGCGATCCGGACCGCCCTCCTGCCATGGCCGATGTCCCTCCATAGCGTAATAGGTGTGCGAGCTAGCGGGACCAGTTGTCCGTTGGGCAGGGTTCCGGTCGTCGTC
>DASVZE010000574.1:0-1689 GCA_036391775.1 Chloroflexota bacterium
ATCCGAGCAACAGTATAGAATCCTCGACGGCCGGCGCATGACGATCTGGGGAATCGCCGATATTCATGGATCGTCCACTGATCCGAGAACCGGCAGGCCAACGAAGCCTATGGACGTGTTCGGTCCGACGTGGGAAAACCATATTTCGCGCCTGGAGCAGGCGTGGAAGACCTCTGTGCTCTCCGACGACACGGTTCTCATCGCCGGCGACATTGACTGGGCGCTCCACTTGCAGGACGCTCTTGAAACGCTGGAGCGCATTCATTCCTGGCCAGGAAGAAAAATCCTGGCGCGAGGGAACCACGACTACTGGTGGTCAAGCAAGTCGACGAGCAAAGTGCGAAGTGCACTTCCGCCTTCGCTATCTCTCATCCACAACGATGCACTTCAAGCCGAGGGGTTCAACATTTGCGGCGCCAAAGGGTCGCCCGTACCAGGGGGGATGGACTGGACAGAGGAAAACGCGAAATTGCTCAACCGTGAAGTTCAACGTCTGTCGATGTCGCTTCAAGCGCGAGACGTGAAGCTCCCCACGATCGTCATGTTGCACTACCCACCCTTCTACCCGGGGACGGGCTCAAGCCCGTATCGAACGCTTCTCGAAGATGCGCACGTGTCGGCGTGCATCTACGGTCACCTGCATGGAAGTGCATCGTCCAGCGGACCCTCCGAAACCTGCGGAAGCGTGAAATACCGGTCTGTAGCGGGTGATGCACTGGACTTTCAGCCGCTACCTCTTGCGCGCTTGGGCAAGCTACTCGACGATCCGGCGTCCGGATAAGTGCCCGGAAGCGCGAACCCGAAACCGCAACCGTGTGACGCGGGATCAGCATGCGCGAAAACCAGTACCATGCACTGAACCTCATAGTGGAAGGTAGATTCGGCGCGTTGCGCGCACGAGAAGAGAAGGGTCATGTCCGACCAGAATGCCAGGAATGAAAACCTTGAGGATCTAGCCGAGCACGTCATGCACGATAAACGCTCGGAAGGATTCACCGAAGAGGAGACTCGCGAACTGTATGATCTCCCAACCACCGACGCCCAATCGCTGGGAAAGTACGACGGTTCAATTTCCAGCACGTAGCTACATCAATGCGGACGCGTTAATTACATGACCGGCAATGAAAGTCAGAATGGGCACGCACCCTCGTCGGAGCCACACCCGGTCAATCCGTACCTTGACATGGCGTCCGGCGCTCAGCCACCCGAAATTGCACAGTACGAAATGCGGTCGGATCCCTACGGCAACATGCTACCCGGAATTTCCAACATCAACGCCGCCCGCTCGATTGGCGAAGGTCTGGACGTGGGACGGCGAGGCAATTGGCTCATCCTGATAGTCAGCCTCTTCCTTCTGGCGGTGCTGTTGCTCCCGGCCATCCTGGCGATACTGGCTCATGTATGACGACTGTCGGCCGAAAGCGAGGCACACAAAGTGACATTCCCAACTATGCGTATGAGGCGCCTTCGCCGCACTCACTCGCTGAGGAAGATGGTGCAGGAAACGCGCTTGAGCGTCGACCAGCTGGTTTTTCCGCTCTTTGTCGTGAGTGGCGGTTCAGGCAAGCAGCCAATTAAATCGATGCCGGATCAGTATCGATGGAGTGTGGATCTTCTCCCAGGTCTGGCCCGGGACATTTTGTCTCGGGGGCTATCTACCGTCCTTCTTTTTGGTTTGCCCGACAACAA
>DASVZE010000575.1:0-3193 GCA_036391775.1 Chloroflexota bacterium
AGCCATCGTGTGGTCTACCCATCGAGGAAAGCCTGCACGGTGGCTCTCTTTGTGCGGCAATTCACATGGGCCAACAAATTCCCGGAAATTGGCGCGCTAAAGGTCTTGACAAGCGCGCAATTCGGCTGTATGATGTGGCCAACTGGTAATACCACCTGACCACTGGTTCCGAAGGGAGCGCGGGCGCGTGGTCACCGGCTCCAAGTCGAGTCTCCGATTTCCTGAACTAAATCTCCGTCACAGGGCAGGCCCATGAGCGAGTACACCGGGAACATATTCCGGTCGGTCGATAGGCTCCGGCTGTCCGACTATGTCGCCCAGCAGATCGAGAAGGCCATCAGGGAGGGCCGCTTCCTGCCGGGTGACGCCCTCCCCGCCGAGCGCGCTCTGACGGTAGAGTTTGGCATCAGCCGCCCGGTTCTGCGTGAGGCTCTGCGGCGGCTGAGTATGCAGGGCCTGCTCGACATCCAGCACGGGCGGGGTGTCTTCGTGAAAGACAGCATGCCCGTCGGGCTCGCTCACTCGACGCGAGCGTGGGTGGCACAGCACGGCGAGCAGATCCGGGTGTTCTATGAGGCACGGCTGGTTATCGAGCCCGAGTGTGCAGCCTTCGCCAGCCAACGGGCGAGCGACGAGGATATTGCCAGCCTCAAAGCGCTCATTCAGCAATCGGCGGGGGCGCTCCAGGAGGGCACGAGCGCCTCGTTCATCTCGATGGACATCGATTTCCACACAGCCATCGCCCAGATGTCGGGCAATCCGTTGCTGTACCGGATGCTGGAAACAATTATCAACCCTGAGACCGATGTACGCAGCGTAATGCTGCGGCTCGATGAGCACCGTCCTCTGACCCAGGAAGGGCACGAGCGCATCCTGCACGCGATAGAAAGACGCGACCCATCAGCCGCAAGGCGGGCGATGGTCGACGCTCTGAATGAAGGACTGGAATATCTCCGCGGCCTAACGGTTCAGAAGGAGGAAGCTGTATGACCAAGAAAGTCGGTGTGCTCCACACAAGCATGGTGTTTGTCAATGTAGAGCCCGTGTTCAAGGACCTATTCAAGGAGCTCCTGCCCGATGTCGAGGTGATCGATTTCGTGGACAGCGGTGTCCTGGCCGAAGTCAACCGGCAAGGCTGCATCACTCCGCAGAGCGTCGGACGCATGACACATATGGCCGAGGCGGCCCAGGACGCGGGCGTTGACGTCATCTTCTCGGCCTGCTCATCTCTCGGTCCCGCGATCGACACAGCTCGCAAAGTGGTCCAAGTGCCTATCGTGAAGATCGATGATGCCATGGCGCAGCAGGCGGCCGAGAAGGGGAAAGAGATCGGCGTGCTGGCCACTGTCCCGACGACACTCGAGCCCACCTCCAACCAGATCCGGGAGAAAGCCGGTGCGATGGGCAAGGAAGTCCACATTCACGAGCGTCTGGCCGAGGGTGCATTCCAGGTACTCATGAGCGGAGACAAGGAGAAGCACGACCGGATGGTGCTGGAGGGTGCGAAGGCCCTCGCTCCGGAGGTCGACATTCTCGTGCTGGCGCAGGCTTCGATGTCTCGCCTGGCGCCGATGCTGTCCCGGGAGACAGGTCTCGAAGTCCTTACCAGCCCACGCTCGGCGGTCGCATACTTGAAGGATTTCCTCGAGCGGATGCCCGACGAGACCGAGCGGACCGAGGCGCAACAGGCAGCGACAGTTTGACGAGCGCCGGCCGTGCCCGACCGCGATCCGGGCGAGCCAAAGCGCACAACGCGATATTGACGTCTTCCGGCCCGATTATGAAAAGGGGGTGAGGCCCACAGCGGAGAGACGGATACCGTTCCGGTCGACTTTACCGTACGTCCTATCTGCAACTTCACACTAACCACCAATCAATCTCGGAGGAGGGAAAGTCATGAAACGGATCGTGATTCTGGGTGTTCTCTCACTACTGGCGATGCTGACCCTTGTTGCGTGCGGCGGCACAACTGCCGAGCCGACAGCTACCACAACCGGGTCTACGAACGCGCAGCCAGCGGCCCCAGCGGCCGCCCAGAGCGGAGCGGCCGGTAACACAAGCAGCAGCGAGCTCTACGTCTTCCTGCCGAAGTCGCTAGACAACCCATACTGGGTTGCCTGCCAGAAGGGCATGAGCGCCGAGGCTACCAAGCTGGGTGTTCGGGCCGAGTTCCTGGGCCCCGACACCGCTGATGCTGCCAAGCAGGTTGCCATCTTCGAGTCGGTTATTGCCCGGAAGCCTGCGGGCATCGCCGTCTCCCCCAATGACCCCGGCACTGTGAAGGATTCGATCGCGAAGGCTCGCGCCGCCGGCATCCCTGTCATCTCCTGGGACGCTGATGCGCCGGACAGCCAGCGCATCGCCTACGTAGGTACCGACAACGTGGCAGCCGGCAAGACGGCCGGCGATGAGCTGGCCAATGCCATCAATAAGAAGGGCAAGGTGGCAATCCTCACCGGTAGCCTTACAGCTCTGAACGCGAACCAGCGGGTAGAGGGCTTCAAGGACGCGATGAAGAACTACCCCGACATCCAGATAGTAGCCACCGAGCCCACCGAAGACTCACTGGCAACTGCACTGTCCAAGGCTGAGACCCTCATGCAGGCAAACCCTGATTTGG
Source organism: Chloroflexota bacterium (assembly GCA_036391775.1). Classification (GTDB taxonomy): domain Bacteria; phylum Chloroflexota; class UBA5177; order UBA5177; family UBA5177; genus DASVZE01. The sequence goes on from DASVZE010000575.1 coordinate 2,621, forward strand.
CTGCCTTCTACGGCGTGACCGGATCGGGCGTGCCCGGTGCAGGCAACGCAGTCAAGCAGGCCAACAAGTGCGGCACGATCAAGGTGGTAGGCTTCGACGTTGTACCTCAGGGCATCGACCTGATGAAAGCTGGGTGCGTACAGGCGCTTATCTCGCAGCGGCCCTTCGGCATGACCGTGAAGGCCCTTGACCTTCTGCAAGACCTGCATAACGGCAAGCAGGCCTCGAGCACCAACATCGACACCGGCGTGGAAGTGGTCCACCCGGATACTCTCGACAAGTACCTGACGACCGACCACTAACATCGCATCCAGTACTAGCAGCCCCGGAGAGCCGAGCAGGGCTCTCCGGGGACCATACAGCGCAGGAGACAGAGCATGCAAGACAACGCGTATCTCTCCATGCGTGGAATCAAGAAGAGCTTCCCGGGCGTCCTGGCACTCAAAGGCGTCGATTTCGAGGTCCGCCAAGGCGAGGTCATGGCCCTGGTCGGTGAGAACGGGGCCGGCAAGTCTACGTTGATCAAGATACTGGCCGGCGCCCAGCGTGCCGACGCGGGCGAGATCTACGTCG
>DASVZE010000576.1:0-9455 GCA_036391775.1 Chloroflexota bacterium
GCGCCGGCCCTTTTCCCTTCGACAGAGACTCGACTGGGAGCGGAGGTACTTACATTCCCTTCGTCGCAGCTGCCCAGTAGGACTGATCGTAGGACGTGCTGCTCGGAGCGTGCTTGATCTGCTTCTGTGCAAGAAGGATCGACCAGGTGCGCTGGTATAGCATGGGATCCATGTAACCGATGGGATGACTCAGCCCGGGACCCGCTTGGATCAGCTTAGCAACCTGATGGGCCATGTAGATCTGGTGATGCAGCGTTCCCTGCGACCGCGTTCCCGCGGGAGTGTAGTTGTAGGTGATAGTACCCGCCTGCGTCTGATGGCTATCTGCCCACTTCCAGCCCTGGATTGAGGCACGCAGGAATTTCACCGCGATGGCGCGATGGCTCTGCAGCCAGGAGGGCGTGGAGAAAATGCCGTCTTCCAGAATGCTCACGCCCAACTTGTTGTAGTCGAAGACGTTGAGCTGGCTCATTTTCACGCCATGCTCGAGAACCACACCCAGCTCGTTGTAGGTCATGGCCTGTGAGACATCGAGCTGATGATTGAGGAACGGGTCCATGACAAAGCCCTCTGTCACCACTGTCATGTACTTCTGCGGCGGTGACATATGGAGCTTGTTCATCAACGCGTAAAACTGATACTGGTTGCCGGATGGCCAGACCCCGACCTTATGGCCCTTGAACTTCGCAATGGAATTGATTCCGGACGACTTGAAGGTGATCATGCGCATGCCCGAGGCCTGGTAGATCTGGGCGATGTTCTGGATATTCAGGCCATGATCGCGGGCGACCAGCAGTCCGGATAGCCAATCGATCCCGAACTGGGCCTGGCCACCGGCCACGACCTGTTCGGGGACGATGTTAGGACCACCGGGTTGGATGGTCACGTCAAGTCCTTGCTGGCGGTAGAACCCTTTGTTGAGCGCGACGTAGTAGCCGGCAAATTGGGCCTGGGGAACCCATTTGAGAACGAGGGTGACATGGGTCAGCGCCCGCGCGGTGCTATGGGTGTTGTACGCCAGCACGGAGCTCCTCATACCGATCCCGGCCGCGCTGATGACAACCAGGGCCGTGAGACCCCGAATCCAACGTTTGGTGCTCATTGCTTCTCCTCCGAGGAGCCGTCAGCCGCATTCCACTGACTGCCGGCTCCAGGCTGTACTTGGTCTAAATGGCGTAAAGCTGTCTCTTGTTCCCTGCTTGCTAGCTCCCTCCTCTCATCGTGTGTTTGGCGAGCGGCTTCCCACGAACCCGATCGCTTCCGGGTGACGATTTCTACCCTGTTCGCTATCTCCCCGACCGGTACGAGATGTGCCACGAGGTGAGCCAGCGCTCAAGCGCGACGAGGAGTAGATAGGCGCTGATGCCGATGACGCAGGCGACGACGACAGCCGACCAGACCTCCGGCATGGCCAGCATGCCCGTTTCGTTGTGGATATAGTTGCCGAGTCCCACCGATGGGGAACCGAAGTATTCACCGATGATGGCGCCGATCATCGCGAGGGTGGCGTTGATTTTGAGTGCATTGAAGACATAGGGGAGGGAGGACGGCAAGCGCAGCTTGTAGAAGGTTTCCCACCCGTTTGCGGCGTACGAGCGCATAAGCTGCAACGAGAGCAGATCCAGGGATGTCAGTCCCCGGTAGGCGTTGATCACCATGGGGAAGAAGGTCAGCACCGCGACGATAAAGGCCTTGGACTGCCAATCGAAACCAAATAATGCGACGGCGATCGGCGCCATGCCGATGATCGGGATCGAGTTGCTGATGACAGCGTACGGCATGACACCGCGAGCGACAAAGCGGAATCGCATGGCGATGACCGCGACCAGAAAGCCCAGGCCCGAGCCAATGATGAATCCCGGAAGAGCCTCATTGAAGGTCGTGTAGCGGGCGTCGGCCGGCAGCTCGCTGATTGTCGGCAAGGTGTGCCAGATGTCGGTTGGCGTCGGCAGCGCATAGATCGGAATGTGGAGCGCTTTGACGCCGAACTGCCAGAAAGCGAGGATCAGGACGAAAACCACCGCGGGTGGGACGATCCGGACGAACCCCTGTGCCAGCCTGTGATACGCGCGGGTAGGAGCAACCGACTCAGTCGGCGCCATGATCCCCTGGGCGCCTGACGCGTCGACGGCGATGTTTGCATCGAGCACGGTATCGTCGCGCATCGCCTCGCTCATGATTCAGACTCGACATTCCACCGCACGAACAATCGCTCGGCGATGACAACCGCTCCATAGAGAGCCAGCCCGAGGCTCGCCGCCGCAATCATGGTTGACCAGAGCTGGATGTTTTGCGAATAAGTGCTTTCTGCCACCAGGACCTGGCCAAGGCCACGCGACGACCCCGACCCCATCTCTGCGATGATGGCGCCGATCAGGCTCGCTGTTACGCCAATCTTGAGGCCAGTGAAGAGGAAAGGAAGCGAGGCCGGCAGGCGAAGCTTGAAGAACACGTGCCAGGGATTGGCGGCGTACGATCGCATGAGGTCGAACGCTATTGGCTGGACCGATTGCAGGCCCTTGTATGTGCTGATGGTGATGGAAAAGAAAGCAAGGTACGCCGAGATGAGCACTTCGGAGCGAAGCCCCAATCCGAGCGTGATCATAATTGCCGGAACCAGGGCCACGATAGGAATAGTTTGGGATGCGACAACATAGGGCATGAGCGACTGAGTGAGGATGCGGCTGCTCATGAAAAGGACCGCCAGGATGACGCCGATGAGCGTTCCGAGCAAGAAGCCCAAGACCGCGGCTCGCACCGTCCAGAGCAAGTCGCTCCAGATCGCCGTATCGCTGGTCGGCGATTGTTCGACCCGGCCGAGGAAGTCACCCAGAGCCTGCACGGGAGTCGGCAAGGTCGGAGTGCTTGTGCTGAGTGACCGCTGGATCTGTTGTGCCAGGGAGAGTCGATGCCAGGCCTGGGGATTGACATCCTGCGACTGAACATTGAGGAAATGCCAGTTGAAGTAGGCTGCAGCGCCATACCATACGACGATCAGGAAGATGAAAATGGTGGCCACCGGCAGCACCCGATTCACAATCCACCGCGACAACGTCCCCTGTATACCACGCGACGGCGCCACATTGAACTCGGAGATCTCGTCGTAGGTTACGGCTCCGGCCATCGTTAACTCTCGTACAAGCGGGAGCGCACGTCGGCTATGCAGTGGAAGAAGCTCTCATCCTCCCGAATCTCGGGACCGCGAGGGCGCGGCAGCTCAACCTCCACCACGTGCTCGATGCGTCCGGGCCGGGGCGTCATGATAACGATCCGGTCGGAGAGGAACACTGCCTCGGGAATGCTATGGGTGACAAACACTACGGTGGTGCCGGTCTGGCTCCAGATATTGAGTAGCTCCATATTGAGACGTTCGCGCGTCATCTCGTCCAGCGCGCCGAACGGCTCGTCCATCAGCAGGATCGAGGGACGAAAGGATAGCGCTCGGGCGATCGATACCCTCTGTTGCATGCCACCGGAAAGCTGCCAGGGATACCGGCCGGCAAACTCCTGCAGCCCCACCAGGGCGAGCAGCTCCCGGCAGCGCGCCGAGCGCTCGCCTCTGGAAATCTTCATGATCTCCAGCGGGAGCTGCACGTTCTTCTCCACCGTTCGCCAGTCGTAGAGCACCGGCGACTGGAAGACCATCCCGTAATCGCGGTCGCGCCGCGCCCGTTCCGCCGGCTTTCCGTGAACCTCGATGGCGCCCGCACTGGGCGGTAGCAAATCGCCAATCAGGCGAAGCAGCGTACTCTTGCCGCAGCCCGATGGGCCGATCAGGGAGACAAACTCGCCCTCCGCGATATCCAGGTTGATATCGGTGAGGGCCACGAGACGCTCCCCCCGCGTCTGGTAGACCATCCGGATGTTGTCGATGTGGATGGCGGTCTTGGCGACGGATGTCTCAGGCATAGAAGCGCCCGGGTTGGGAGAAACGGCACTCATGGAGGCTATCGTCCCTTTGTCGGCAGGGTCGGGATGGGGAGGCCGAAATAGCCCGCCTGGCACAATCTACCTGGAGAAGTTAGAGGTGTCAAGAGAACCATCGCGTGATTTCGACCCTGTTTTCGGTAAAGAATCGCACACCGTCCTTGCCCGTGACGTGAAGATCTCCGTAGAACGAATCCTTGATGCCATTGAACGGGAAGAACGCCATGGGCGCCGCCACGCCGACGTTGATACCCAGCATGCCGGCCCCTACCCGCTCACGGAAGGTACGGGCTGCGCTACCGGAGCATGTAAATAGACTGCAGGCGTTGCCGAAGCGTGAGCTGTTGGTGAACTCGATCGCCGCATCGAGATCCGGCACCCGCACAATGGAGAGCACCGGGCCAAAAATCTCCTCGCGTGCCACGCGCATCTCCGCCGTCACGTGGTCGAGCAGGGTCGGGCCCAGGAAGAATCCCTGCTCGCAGGGCGCCGCGCGGCCGTCGAGCGCTACCGTGGCGCCTTCTTGCTCTCCCAGGGCGATGTACCCGCGTACCCGCTCCCGATGGCTGTCGCGGATGACGGGCGTCAGCTCACTGCCGGGCTGATCTCCGGGGCCGATCTTCAGTCGGGACACGCGCTCTCGCAGCGCGTTCAGTAGAGAATCGCCGATGTCTCCCACGGCCACCAGGACACTGCCTGCCAGGCAGCGTTCCCCGGCGTTCCCGAATGCCGCGCTTACCACCGCCTCCACCGTCGGCTCAAGATCGGCATCCGGCATGACGATCATCGAGTTCTTGGCGCCGGACAGCGCCTGCACGCGTTTGTTGTTGGCGGCGCCGCGGTGATAGACATACTCCGCCACTGGCTGGGATCCGACAAAAGACACAGCCGCAATGCCGGGATGATCGAGGATACCGTCCACAACATCCCTGGCGCCGTTGACGATGCTCACAACGCCCTTGGGCAGTCCTGCTTCCTGGAGCAGGTCCACGATGCGCAAAGCGGAGAGCGGTGTGCGCTCCGACGGCTTCAAGATGTATGCATTGCCCGCACCGACGGCGATGGGCAGCGTCCAGAGCGGCACCATAAAAGGAAAGTTGAAGGGCGTGACGGCCGCGACCACCCCGATCGGAAAACGATAGCTCACATTGTCGATGCCGGCAGCGATATTGCGCACCGTTTCGCCCATGAGAAGTGTCGGCATGCCGCAGGCAAAATCCACCACCTCCAGGCCGCGCCTCACCTCGCCGCGCGCGTCCTTAAGATCTTTACCGTTCTCCAGCGTGACAAGCCTCGCCAGCTCGTCAAAATGCTCGTCCAGTAGGCCACGGAAGCGGAATAGAATGTCGGTTCGCGCTCCCACAGGCAGCGCCGACCAGGTCTTGAAGGCCTCCTGGGCGGCACGAACCGCGCGGTCTACCTCCGATATGGGGCTGAGCGGCGTGCGGGCAATAACCTCACCGGTTGCCGGATTGTAGACCGGCTCGGCATCGGCATCGGGGACAGGCTGCCACGCTCCGCCGATGAAGTTCTGGACGTCACGAACAAGGGTCTCATCGTGTACCTGTGTGACCATACTTCCCTTTCCTGGTATTCACTTGACTCGTGCGGGGTTTATACAAACCGATCAGCTTCGTACAGTGCTGCGTCCACTACCTCCAGTCCCATCTCCAGATCCTCCTGTGAGATGACCAGAGGCGGCGTCACAAAGACCCAGTTGAAGCGTGACATAACATCCACTCTCTTGGAGCGGCAAAAGGCATTGATCGCTCCCATGGGCTCCGTCTGCGGCCCATAGAGCGGGGAGAGCGGTTCGCGGCTCTCACGATCCTTGACGAGCTCGAGCACACTGAAGAGGCCGATCGATCGCACCTCGCCGACACAGGGGTGCCGGTCCTGCATCTCGAGCAGCCTTGCTTTGAGCAGAGCGCCCAGGTTCCGAGCGTGCTCGATCAAGCCTTCCTCTTCCAGCACGTCAAGCGCCGCCACGCCTGCCGCACAGCTAACCGGGTGACCCGCATACGTCAGGCCGGCCCAGAGCATGTGATTGTCAAAGTGGCGCGCAATCGGCTCGCTCACAGCTACCGCCCCCAGCGGCAGGTAGCTGCTGGTCAGTCCTTTGGCCATGGTCACCAGGTCCGGCTGAATGCCCCAGTGCTGATAGGCAAACCAGGCCCCGGTGCGGCCGAACCCGCTCATGACCTCGTCCACGATCAACAGGACGTTGTAGCGCGCCAGCATCTCTTGCAGCAGGGGGTAGTAGTTGTCCGGAGGAATCAGGACTCCGTTGGAGCCGGTGACACTTTCCACCAGCATGGCGGCGATGGTATTCGGCCCTTCGTATCCAATGACCTCCTCGACAAACTCAACGGTCTTTCGGCCCACCGTCTCGGGATCATCCCCGAAGGGCGATCGGTAGACGAAGGGATCGGGTACGCGAACGATACCGGAAGCCGAGGGCTCAGCCGGCCAGCGCCGAAAGTCACCGGACGCGCTCATGGCGGCGTGCGTTGCCCCGTGATAGGAGCGGTAGCGTGTAATGATCTTCTGGCGGCCGGTGTACTGTCGGGCGATCTTGATGGCGTTTTCCACCGCCTCGGCTCCGCCCAGGGTAAAGAACGTTTTTGACAGGCCGCTCACCTCAGCGATCTTGTGCGCCAGCTTGCCTTTCGGCTCGTTGGCGTACGAGGGCGCAGCAAAACAGAGCTTGTCGGCCTGGTCCTTGATGGCCTGCACCACCCGGGGGTGCTGGTGCCCGAGCGTCAGCGAGATAACCTGTTGCGACGAAAAGTCGAGGTATCGATTGCCATCAAAGTCCCAGAACCATGCGCCTTTCCCGCCCGCCACGGCGATGGGCGCGAGCGTCCCCTGAACGGACCAGGAAAAGAGCGTGTACTCTAGGTTCTCGTCGACAACATCCTGCGAGGTCAGAGGCGAGATCTCCGCGGTACTCATGCCTGCAGCGCCGCCAGCGGCGATTCGGCCGCCGGCCGTGCCTTGGCGGTCCGGCCCGGAGCGCGGCAGCTGCGGTGCAGATATCGGCCGTATCCTGCCTCACCCAGAAAGCGGTCGCCGTCCACAATGAGCCGGCCGCGCACGAACACCTGTTGCGGAACGCCACGCACCCTGGTTCCCTCCCACAAGTTATAGTCCACGTTGCTGTGGCTGCCGGCTGCCGAGATGGTCTGCTCTCTATTCATATCCCAGATGGCAATGTCGGCATCGTAGCCGGGCGCGATAGAGCCCTTGCGGCCTTCCAGTCCAAAAAGCTTTGCCGGGTTGGTGGAGGTCAACGCCACAAATCGGTTGAGATCGAAGCGGTTCCGATTCACGCCAAACTCGTGGAGAACCTTCAATCGCTCCTCGATGGCAGGGATGCCGTTGGGTATCTTGTCGAAGCGCTCTCGCCCCAAAGTCTTCTGCGTTTCAAAGAAGAAAGGACAGTGATCTGTGGAGACGATGCTCAGATCGTCGTCTCGCAGTGCGTTCCAGAGCAGCTCGCGGTCTTTTTGCGTGCGGAAGGGAGGCGTGCAAACCCACTTGGCTCCTTCGAAGTCCGGACGCGCGAGATCGTCCTTGGTGAAGAACAGGTACTGCACGCAGGTCTCGGCGTGGACGCGCGAGCCTCGCATGCGCGCCTCTTGCACCCGCACCAGGGAATGCTCATTGGTCAGATGTACGATATACAGTGGAGCGTCCAGCACCTCGGCCATGGCGACGGCACGTCCTGTCGCCTCACCCTCCAGCTCGGCCGGACGGGTCAGGGCATGATACCTGGGCTCCAGGTTTCCTGCCTCGATTGCCTGGCGCACCAGGATGTCGATCGCGTCGCCGTTTTCGGCATGAACCATGGTCAGCAATCCCACGTCGCGTGCCCTTTCCATGGCGCGGAAGAGGGTGGCGTCGTCTACCTGGAACACACCTTTGTACGCCATGAAGAGCTTGATCGAGGCCACGCCGTGCCGCGGAAGCTCGGCAATCTCCTCCATCACGTGATCGGTGAGATCGGTAATGCCGGCATGATACCCGAAGTCGATACAGGCTTTGTCATCGGATTTGGCATGCCACGTGTCGAGCGCCTGGCTCAGGGTGCCACCCACGGCTTGCATGGCGAAATCGATGGCGGTAGTGGTGCCGCCAAAGGCAGCGGCACGGTGGCCGGTATAAAAGTCGTCACTGGAGACAGTGCCTCCAAAGGGAAGGGCCAGGTGAACATGGACGTCGATGCCGCCGGGCAGGACATGCTTGCCCCGAGCGTCGATCACCTCCGCGCCGTCACGCGGGAGGTCACGACCGATGGCGGCGATGATTTCACCGTCGATCAGGACATCTCCCTCAAAGGTCTCGCCGGCCGTCACGATCGTTCCGTTTTGAATCAGCGTCTTCATGGCTTCTGCCTTTCCTCTTTGCCGCTCACGGTTGAACCAGCGCCGCGTACATATCGGGACGCCGGTCGCGGTAAAACTGCCAGAGATCGCGCACCTCGCGGATCTGGTCAAAATCGAGGTCGGCGGTGACGAGCGCGTCCTGATCGCGTGGACCCATGGCCAGAAACTCGCCACGCGGGCTGACAAAGTAGCTCTGACCGTAGAACTCGCCGATATCCCATGGCTGTTCGTGTCCCACGCGATTGATGGCGCCCAGGAAGTAGCCGTTGGCCACAGCATGGGCCGGCTGCTCTAGCTTCCACAGATACTCCGAGAGCCCGGCCACGGTTGCGGACGGATTGAAGACCACTTCGGCGCCGTTCAGCCCCAGGGCGCGCGCTCCCTCCGGGAAGTGACGATCGTAGCAGATATAAACGCCCACTTTGCCGTATTGCGTCTCAAAAACGGGATATCCGAGATTTCCGGGCCGGAAAAAGAACTTCTCCCAGAACCCCTGCACCTGCGGAATGTGCGTCTTACGGTACTTACCGAGGTATGCGCCGTCCGCATCGATCACTGCCGCCGTGTTGTAATACACGCCTGGCATCTCCTCCTCGTACACCGGGACGATCATGACCATGGAGTGATTGCGTGCACACTCTTGCATCATGCTGACGGTGGGGCCATCAGGCACCGACTCCGCGGTCGCGTACCAGGCCGAGCTCTGACTGGGGCAGAAGTATGGCCCATAGAAGATTTCCTGCAGACAGAGCATCTGGACACCTTGCCGGCCCGCTCGCTCGATCAGCGGCATATGCTTGTCGATCATGGCCTTCTTGTTGGCCAGAATCGCCTCTCTGGATTCGCCTTCTTCCAGCTGTTCCGGCATGGAAAGCTGGATCAGACCACCCTTAACCGTCTGCGCCACCACCACCTCCTGCTAGACAGCAGCACCACGAGGAGCCGTGGATTCCCCTCCATCGTGTACCTTGCCGCAGTCAGCATTATGCGACGGAGTCGCAGTAGATTCGAGCGGGTATCCTTCAGCCGCGCGGCGGGCGAGCGTCTGCTGCGTCTCTGCACAGGGGCGCGGCACCCGTCTTCAGTCCTGGGCGGCGTAGCGCGCGAGACTACGGTCCCTTCTTTGCCGTTTGCATGTCC
>DASVZE010000577.1:0-9692 GCA_036391775.1 Chloroflexota bacterium
TCAACGCTTCTAATTTCGTTCGCGCCCAACTCTTGCCTGCGCCGCTCTAGCGTCTCCAGCTGTTCGGGGGTGTAATAGCTTTTGATCCTATCCGTCATGCTCATCAGCTCCAGTGTTTGGAATAATTCGTCGGCGGAAATCTCCTCCGCTGTGGACAATTGCGCGGCAATCAGCTCCAGGCGGCGGCATAACTCGCGCTGTGTCTCTATCAGCTCGCGCAGCCGCCTGGTGTGAAGCACGATGATGCGTAGTGCAGAGACATCGGGCCGGTCCAGGATGGTCCGGATCTCCTCCAGGGGAAATCCCAGACCACGCAGCGACATGATCTGCTGCAGGCGGGCGACATCAGAGGCTCCGTACAGCCTGTAGCCTGCCTCGGAGCGCCGTGCGGGCGAAAGCAGGCCGATTTCGTCGTAATGGTGGAGGGTGCGGACAGAAAGGCCGGTGCGCATCGCTATCTCGCCCACTCTCCACGTCTCTGTCGACAACCCGATCCCACCTTTCTATCCAGGAATTGTTGCCGCAGTGACACCTTAAAGCCTCACGTTGCGTAAGGGTCAAGGGGGAAGGAGCCGGATGCACCTACCGATGCTGTCTGCTCGCAGGCACGCTCGAATATTGTTGCCTAAGAGTAAACGCGCTCCATCTCGAGAAAGACTGCCGTTCGCCTCTCCTCAGCCATAACCCGATCATAGGTCGCCCAGTCATCATGTGTGCCGCCGGCCGCGGTAAAAATATCCCGCAACAGCTGCCGAATCCGGCTGGGGTCCAATCCCTTGAGCGAATCGTCCGGACCAACAAGTGAGGTTGGACCCTCGACCGCTACCCACTGCCAACCGGCGCGGAAGACGATTGTCGCCCGTGGTCGTCGCCGCAGATGAGCTAGCTTTCTGGATCCGCCGATTGCTACTAGCGCCACCGCCGGCCGGCCGGTCAGGGGATGGTGGAGCACGCCGGCATTGACGACCGAACAGTGAATGGTGGCATCCTGCCGGAGGGTTGAGAGAACTGCGAGGCCATGGTCGGCGGCAGCGAGTCGTCGCACGCGCTCCACATCCTCCCTCGATGGTTGGACTGAATAAGGGAGAGGAGGTTCCTGGTTTTCTGAGGTCATCGATTTACTGCTCCTTACGATTCATTCACGGGCTAGGACCCGAGCGACGCTGATCTTCCAAACGGCTCCCCTGTCCGCAACCATTCTGTTCTTTATTGGATATTTTGACGCACGGTCCATTACCTGCCACGCTTATCTGGGCGAACGTTTTGAAGGGAGAAACCTGTGACACCAGGGACCTTCCGCCTCATTGGCCACGGAGTGGTTGAATCCGTCAATGTCGGTTCTCCCCGCGCTGTTGAATGGCGTGGAGAGCAGGTGACAACCAGCATCTGGAAGGCACCGGTTACCGGCCGGGTTGCCGTTCAGGGAGTCAACGTCGTCGGGGACGACCAGGCGGACCGCACAGTGCACGGCGGCGTTGACAAAGCGGTGTACGCCTACAGTACCGATGACTATGACTGGTGGTCCCGCCAGTTGGACTACAAGCTGGACTCAGGGACCTTCGGTGAGAACCTCACGGTCCGCGGCCTGCCGCTCAGCGATGCCGTCGTCGGCGAACGCTGGCGCATCGGTTCCGTTCTGCTCGAGGTGTCCCAGCCCCGGCTGCCCTGCTACAAACTCGGCATCCGCATGAACGATCCTTCCTTTCTGCGTCGCTTTGCCAGAGCAGGCCGGCCCGGCGCCTACTTCCGCATCCTGGAGCCCGGTGAGCTGGCAGCGGGTGATTCCATCAAGGTGGTACACCAGCCGGTGCACGGCCTCACCGTGGGCGACATCGCGCACATATATCTACGAGATCACTCGCAGGCCGAGCGCTTGCTCGAGGCGCCTGAGCTACCAACCTCCTTGCGCGACTGGGCTCTGAGCCGTAAGAGGAAGCGGGCATGAGGTGAACCAATTGGCTCACACGGCCGATCGCAGGTGAGACGGAACCACCTGTTCCCGGATGAACGATTTCACCTCTCCCGGACCTGAGATATGGAGCCACAGGGGTCCTCCGCCCGGCTCAAAAGTGAGAGAGAAGGCGAAGAAGGGGCAGCACTTGCGCTCGGCGATGATCACCTCCACGGCCCGCGTAACCCAGGCATCCCGATTCGGGAATCGAAGGCCATAGCCCTCGGAAAGCTCGGTTACAACTTCCGCGTCCGCGAGGAGTCGCCCCCATTCCTCGCCCCGCTCTGCTTGCTCTGCAGCCGAGAGGCTGCAGGCGATGTCAATGTCAAAGGTGGTGTCGTCAGTAACGGTGTTCATGGTGTGTCCTTTCCTCATACTTCTGCCGAGCTCACGTTGAGCCGGCTTGAGGCAAACGATAATACGTAAAGTACACTTTAAGTCAAGAGGGAATTTACATTGGTAGAGAATCTAGCGATCGGCGAGGTGGCCCGGCGAGCCGGGATCCGCACCTCTGCTATCCGCTACTACGAGCAAGTGGGGCTGCTGCCGGTTCCTCGGCGGGCGAGCGGACGGCGCCGCTACGATCCCGACATCCTGGATCGGATCGCCCTGATCCAATTCGCGCAGCGAGCCGGCTTTACTGTCGGAGAGATCCGTACCCTTTTTGAGGGGTTCGAGGAGGGGACACCAATGTCCGCGCGCTGGCAGGTTCTCGCCCATGTTAAGCTGGCAGAGGTGGACGAGATGATGGATCGAGCGCAGCGTATGCGGTCATTACTCGACCAGGCTCTGACCTGTGGGTGTCTGCGGCTCGAAGATTGCGCCAGGGCTATCCATGGTTCGGCGCTGGGAGAGTGCCTTCCCATCGAAGACCGTTCACCAGCGCGAGAGTAGCGGACACATGGCCCAGCCCTTTCCCGAGATCTGTGGCGTGCATCACGTCAAGATTCCGGTGCGCGATCCGGCGGTCAGCCGTGACTTCTATTGCAGGGTACTGGGATTCGAGGAAGAGATCAGCTTCGACGAAAAGGGTACGCTGATGGGTGTCGCACTCGTTGATCCACGGAGTGGGGTCCGGTATGCAGTACGCCGGGAGCCGGAGCGCGCCGAGGCTCTCCGCGGCTTCGATCCGGTTGCTCTGGCCGTGGCTACGCGAGCTGACCTTGATGCCTGGATAGCGCACCTCGACCAACATAACGTCGAGCATGGACCCGTTATGGACGGGCACATCGGGTGGGTAGTTGGCTTCCAGGACCCAGACGGTATCGAGGTGCGTCTGTACACGCTGGAACGGCCCGTCAGCGCTTAGCAGCCGAACCGCGAGGCAAGGTTGCCCAATGGCGCTCCATGGGCGGCCCCTGCTCTGTCTCTCGCTTATGCCATTCCACCACAAGAACTCTGCCGTCCTGCCGGAGGAGCCGTGCGATTTCGCGTAAAAACGCGGGCGGATCGGAGGGCTCCTGCAAGACGAAGCCAAGGACGGCGGCATCGGCGATGCCATGGTGAACCCTTACTCTTCGTGAGCTGCCGCGCGACGCGATCCAGACGCTCCTTCGCTACTTCCGCTATGGGCACGAGCTTCTCGTTTCCCGCGACGCTCAGTACTGCGGCGGACTCCAGGAACTCAATTGCGATCGTCTCCATAACATGATATAACGTGTGGCATGGAGGGCCGGCAAGGTGTTTCCCGCCCTCAGGAGCAAGACATGTTCTTTAAACAGATTGTGCATGAAGATCTCGGCTGTGCTTCCTATATGGTGTGCTCGACCCAGACCCGCCACTGCGCTGTGGTCGACCCTCGCTGGGAGATCGAGCCCTATCTGGAGATCGCCGAGCAGCAAGGCTTCCGTATCACTCATGTGGTGGAGACGCATAACCACGCCGACCATGTCTCCGGTCATGGGCGGCTGGCAAAAGCTACGGGAGCACAGATCGACGTCTATATGGAGGCCGGAGTCGACTACCCTCACCATCCGCTGGTGGACGGTGAGGTCATCGACCTAGGAGACGTGAAATTGCACGTCATCCACACGCCTGGGCATCGGCCGGAACACATCGCTCTAGCGATCCAGGATGTTGCTCGCGGTACGGAGCCCTGGATGGTGCTGACGGGCGACTCGCTGTTCGTGGGCGACGTGGCCCGGCCTGATCTGGCGATAGATGGTAAGGAAGGCGCCGTTGGGCTGTACCACAGCCTGCATGACCGGCTTCTTCAGCTTCCGGAGTATGTCGAAGTCTACCCGGGACATGTCGCCGGGTCGCTATGTGGGCGTGTGACGAGCAGTGTGAACAGCACCACGATGGGGTATGAGCGACGCTTCAATCATGCTCTGCGTATTCCTACTCAAGCCGGATTCGTCCGCTATATGAACGAGAACCTACCGCAGCGCCCGCCAAACATGGCGAAGATCGTGGAGACGAATCGCGGACCGCTGGTGACGGAGCGGGTGGCTCCGCCGTATCTAGGGGCCGACGAGGTGGCGCGGGCGGTCGCAGGCAGTGCGATAGCGCTTGATGTGCGCTCAGCCGACTCCTTCCTGGTCGAACATATCCCCGATTCCCTTCATGTAGCACTCTCCGGCAAGCAGTTCGGCACGCGCGTCGGCTTTACTGTGCCGACTGAGGCACCGCTCGTGCTCATCAGCGACGATGAGGCACAGGCGGTAGCGGCTGCGGACGCTCTACGCGTCGTGGCCTACGACGCCGTCACAGGGTACACCACCGTCCGGGGCTGGAAGGCAACCGGGCGGTCTACCGCGAGCACCGACAGCGTATCGCCCTGGGCGCTGTACGAGCGCCTCTCGGAGGCAGACCGGCTCACGGTGCTGGACGTACGCGAGCCGAATGAGTGGGAAGAAGGGCACATCGAAGGCGCTCTCTTCATTCCATACCGGGAGATCCCCACGCGCATTGCGGACGTGCCGGTGGATGCGCCGCTGGCTGTTATCTGCGACGCAGGGCACCGCAGCGTGATCGCGGCCAGTCTCCTGGAGCGCGCGGGAAGACGCCACGTCATCAACGTCGATCTCGGCATGAGTGGCTGGCACGCAGCTGGACTACCGGAAGTCAAAGAGGACACAGCGAATGTCGAACGTGAGAAAGATAGAGCGCCGGTTGCATAAACCGGCTGTTTATACTCTGTCATGACAAGCTCGCAGGCGCGTGACGGCGCGGCACCGATCCCGCTCTACCGGCGGATCAGGGATGAACTCAAGGCCCGGATCGAAGCAGGCGAATATAAGCCCTGGGACCGGCTGCCCTCGGAGCTCGAGCTGGCTCGCATGTATGGTGTGAGCCGCATCACCTCACGTCAGGCGCTGGATCTTCTCGGCTCAGAAGGGCTGCTAGTTCGGCGGCAGGGCATGGGAAGCTTCGTGACGGCACGCCGAGTCACACAGCCGCTCGTTCGGCTCACGGACTTCGTGGAAGATATGGCTGAAGCCGGGCTGCAGCCCGAGTCAAGAGTGCTTGGGTTTGGAGCGGAGCCTGCTTCTGCCGTTGTGGCAGAAATGCTGGGGCTTTCCGTCGAGACATCCGTCTACCGGCTCGATCGACTTCGACTGGCAGACGGCAGTCCGATCGCCCTTGACTGGACCTGGCTTCCACCGCAATTTGGCAGGCTGTTGATCGATCAGGATCTGACTCAGCGCACCATTTACGGCATCCTCGAACAGGACTACGGCATTCCGGTTGTCTCGGGTGAGTACACGATTGCAGGGTTCGTTGCCGAAGAGATTCAGGCTGAGCTGCTGCAAGTCCCCTCCGGATCGCCCTTCCTGGTGTTTGATCGCATCTCCTATACCTCCAGCGACAAACCTGTCTACTACCAGAAACGGTTCTACCGAGCCGACCGTGTGCAGTACCGGTTGAGTCTTCAGCGCACGGCGCCGGGGAAGAGCGCAATCCAGTCATTTGCGCCGATTTTCACCGGTAGATCGGAATCAAGCTAGACCAGGCGCACAAATCGATCGGCACGGCCGCAAGAGACACAAAGTTCAAGCTTGACTTGATCGAGGAGGAAGATCGATGACACGAACCTCGACGGCGCTGGACCTTCGCCTGAACCTGCTTCAGCATCCTTGGATGAGGAACCGTTAGGTGCGGTACGGGTTTATCATCGATCAGCGGAAGTGCATCGGCTGCCACGCCTGCACGGTCGCTTGCAAGCAAGAGAACGGGGTTGCGCTCGGCGATTTCCGAACGTGGGTGAAGTATACCGAGAAGGGAACGTTCCCTAACGTCGCACGCAACTTCCTGGTGGAGCGTTGCAACCACTGTGACGACGCGCCCTGCGTCGATATCTGCCCGGTCACAGCTCTTTATAAGAGAGGGGACGGCATCGTCGATTTCTCGGGTGATCGCTGCATCGGTTGCAAGTCGTGCATGGCGGCGTGTCCCTACGACGCCATCTATATCGACCCCGACACCCACACCATCGGCAAGTGCAATTACTGTGCGCACCGGGTGGATGTTGGACTGCAACCCGCTTGTGTCAATGTGTGTCCGGTCGAGGCCATCATTACCGGCGACCTCGACAACCCTGGAAGCCGCATCTCTCAGCTTCTCAGCCTCGAGCCGACGGTGGTACGCCGCCCTGAAAAGGGCACCAGACCGAAACTCTTCTATCTTGGCGCGGACGAAGCCGCTGTGAACCCGGAGGCGACTGCAGAGCGCTCCATGTATATGTGGGGCGAGCCGGACCCGGAGAAGCCGATCCGCATTACCGACGCCATCGGCTATGTCCCAAGCGGAATGGTGCAGCGCAATTACAGCGTCAGTCACAGGCGGCCGTGGGGGTGGCATGTCTCTGCCTATCTCTGGACCAAGGCGATCGCTGCCGGTGTCTTTTTGGTGGCGGCGATCCTCTTCCTGATTGGTGGCACCTCGAACTCTCACTCCCTGTTCACGCTGGTGGCTCCGCTGGTAGCACTCCTCTTTCTGGGAGTGACCAACGTGCTGCTGGTGATGGATCTGGAGCGGCCGGAACGCTTCTGGCGTGTTATGCTGTGGCCGCACTGGTCTTCATGGCTCGTGATCGGGGCATACATTCTGGCTGCCTTTGGCGCCTTTGTTATTGCCACCGGCGCAGCCAGTCTCTTCGGCTGGTCCGATATCCATCGTGTGCTGCTGTGGCCCGCCTCGGCTCTGGCCGTGGCAGCCGCCTGCTATACGGCATTTCTGCTGGCCCAGGCGAAGGGGCGCGACCTCTGGCAAAGCCCCATCCTCCCTGTCCATCTTGCTGTCCAGGCCGCCATCGCCGGCGCGGCCGCCCTGGGTATCCTGGCTCTGATTCTTGATCGTGGAGCATCACGCCCTATAGGCGTCGTCCTCACCCTGAGCCTCGCGGCAAGCCTGCTTTTGATTCTGAGCGAGATCAATCTGCCTCATGTCACGGCACAAACGCGGCAGGCTATTCACAACATGACGCGAGGAGATGCAGCGTTGCCTTTCTGGGGAGGCGCGATGCTCGCCGGTACCGCCATCCCACTCGTTCTGTCCTTGTGGGGAGGCGCCGGTGGCCCTGCTTTTGTAGTGGCCCTGGCCGGATTGTTCGCTCTGGCTGGAATCGGAGTCTACGAGACCATGTATATCCGCGCCGGGCAATCCGTGCCCCAAAGCTAGAAATTCTGTCGAAAGGCCGGCAATGAAGATACCGAATTGGCGGAAGGGCGGTCGGCTCGCCGAAGATGAGCGATTGCAGCCCCTCCCGCTGGAGTCACCTTCAGTGGGTCCGTCCCACGGTGGAACCGGGGAGCTGGCAAGCTATCCTCCGCCCGACCTGTGGGATGACTGGGTCGAGTATGAGTCAATGTCCTGGCCCAACCGGGTGGAGCGTCACTACCAGATAGTTCCCACCGTTTGCTTCAACTGTGAGGCGGCCTGCGGCCTGCTGGCATACGTCGACAAGGAAAGCGGCGAGATACGTAAGCTCGAAGGAAACCCGGTTCACCCAGCCAGCCGCGGCCGCAATTGCGCCAAGGGGCCCGCCACGATCAACCAGATCTACGACCCTGAGCGTATCCTGTATCCACTCAAGCGCGCCGGCAAGCGGGGCGAGGGAAAATGGAAACGTACCACGTGGGAGGAAGCGCTGGGCGACATCGGCGCGCGTATCCGGCAGGCGATCGTGGAGGATCGCAAGACCGAAGTGATGTATCACGTGGGCCGGCCCGGGGAGGACGGCTACACCGAGCGGGTGCTTCAATGCTGGGGCGTTGACGGTCACAACAGTCACACCAACATCTGCTCGGCGGGAGCACGGGCCGGCTATGCCTTCTGGATGGGGATCGACCGGCCGTCCCCGGATCACGCCAATGCCCGCTTCATCCTGCTAATCAGCTCCCACCTCGAGGCGGGACACTACTTCAATCCGCATGCGCAGCGCATCGTCGAGGCCAAGATGAAGGGCGCGCGGGTAGCGGTGATGGATCCCCGCCTCTCCAACACGGCGTCGCGGGCCGACTGGTGGCTGCCGACGTGGCCCGGATCCGAGGCGGCAATTTTACTCGCCATGGCGCATGTCATTCTGCGAGAGGATCTGCACGACCGTGAATTCATTCGCCGCTGGACCAACTGGGAAGAGTTCCTCCGTGAGGAGCATCCGGATGCAGCGCCGAGCTTCGAGAGCTTTCTGGCAATCCTGGAAGAAACGTACTCTCAGTACACGCCGGAATATGCCGAAGCGGAGAGCGGAATCCCGGCAGAAACCATCGTGGAGATCGCTAGAGAGATCGGCCGCGCGGGCTCAGCGTTCTCGGCCCACGTCTGGCGGGCGGCGGCAGCCGGCAATCTAGGCGGCTGGCAGGTAGCGCGCGCTCTCTTCTTCCTGAACGTGCTCACAGGCAGCGTTGGAACGCCCGGCGGGACCTCACCGAACCTGTGGGACAAATACATTCCGCAGCCCTTCAGCCATCCCTCGCCGCCGCAGGTCTGGAGCGAATTGCTCTGGCCTCAAGAATATCCACTATCGCACAACGAGATGAGCTTCCTTTTGCCGTATTTCTTGAAGGAAGGGAGAGGCAAGCTCGCTGTGTATTTCACCCGTGTCTATAACCCCGTCTGGACAAATCCCGATGGCATGAGCTGGGTAGAGGTGCTGCGGGACGAGAGCAAGGTCCAGCTCCATGCCGCGCTCACTCCTACCTGGAACGAAACCACCATCTGGGCTGACTATGTGCTGCCCATGGGTCACGGTCCGGAGCGACACGACACTCACAGCTACGAGACGCAGGCTGGACGCTGGCTCGGCTTCCGCCAGCCGGTGTTCCGCGTTGCTCGCGAGAAAGCGGGCGAGCCAGTGAAACTGACCTACGAGGCCAATCCGGGTGAAGTGTGGGAGGAGAATGAGTTCTGGATCGAGCTCTCCTGGCGGGTCGATCCTGACGGCTCACTCGGCATCCGCAAGTACTTCGAGTCACCGTACCGTGAAGGTGAGAAGATCACGGTCGAGGAGTATTACCGCTGGATCTTCGAGCATAGCGTTCCGGGACTACCGGAGAAGGCGTCGGTCGAGGGCCTGACGCCGCTGCAATACATGCGCAAATATGCGGCTGTTACGGTCGATCAAAAGGTGTACAACCAGCACGAGCGGCCCCTGACGCACGATGAGATGGACGGCGCGACTGTCGATCGGGAAACCGGCATCATTACAACCACCAAGGCCCCTCCCTCGGGTCCGGAGGTAAAGCTGCTCAAGGGCGCCCCGGTCCCCGGCAAGGGTCGGGTCATCGGCGTGGAGATC
>DASVZE010000578.1:0-2587 GCA_036391775.1 Chloroflexota bacterium
GAGGTCCATCGGCTCCTTCGTAGCCCGATCCTTCACCAGCTCCAATGCGGAGAACATCCCGATATACCGGACATCCCCGACGGATGGGTGTCGGGCCTTCAGGTCCTCAAGGCGCTTCCCAAGGTGATCGCCAACAGCCAGGGCGTTGGTAAAGATATTCTCTTCCTCATATGCAGAAATCGTGGCGAGAGCGGCCGCGCACGCCAGTGCGTGCCCGTTGTAGGTCAATCCGGCATACAAGTACTTGTCGTCGAAGTAACGCGCGATCTTCTCGCGCACGATGACCGCCCCAAGCGGAACGTACCCGGAGGTGATACCCTTGGCGGTCGTGATGATATCCGGCACAACGTTCCAGTTATCGACGGCAAACCATTTGCCGGTGCGGCCCCAGCCACTCATCACCTCGTCAGAGATGAGCAGGATGCCATACTTGTCGCAAATCTCGCGCATGCGCGGCCAGTAGTCATCCGGCGGAACGATCAGGCCGTTGGTTCCCGTGACGCCTTCGAGGATGATGGCCGCGATCAGATCGGGACCTTCCAACTGGATGAGCTCTTCCACGTGCTTGATGCACTCGCGATGACAGGTGTCACGCGTCCAACCGAACGGGCAACGGTAGCAGTACGGGTCCAGAAAATGCACCACGCCGGGAATGGCAGGCTCCACCGGAAGCCGCCGATAATCGCCTGTGAGCGCAACCGCCCCATAGGTTGCGCCATGGTAGGAGCGATAGCGTGAAAGGATCTTGTTGCGACCCGTATATAGCCGGGCCAGCTTGATGGCATTCTCATTGGCTTCCGCACCACCAAGCGTGAAGAAGGTCTTGCACAGGTCTCCCGGAGTGATCTCGGCAAGCTTCTTGCCGAGCAGCCCACGTGGCTCGGTCGCCAGGCCCGGAGCCACAAATGTGAGCTGCGCCGCCTGCTCCTGTATCGCTTTCACGACCTTTGGATGTTGGTGCCCGATATTACTATTCACGAGCTGTGAGGCGAAGTCGAGATAGCGCTTCCCATCGGCGTCCCAGAAATAGACACCCTCAGCCTTTGCCACGGGGATCGGATTAACCTGTCCCTGAACAGACCACGAGAAGAATGTGTACTGCTTATTGAGATCCACAATCTCCCCGGACGTCAACTTCTGCTTGTCCACAACATTTGCCATTCCATCACCTCAATGAAAACAGGATCTTGCCCAAACGGCACCTGGCTACCTGGGCAATGAGTCGTGGTCTCACTGCCGCTTGAGCTGTTTCACAATATCCGCGTATACGTTCAACGTTTCGTCGATGTCGGCGTCCGAGTGCTGGTAGCACATGAACCACGGCTCGCGGGCATCATGATCGGGCATGACACCGCGCTCGATCGCCATCTCGACCAGCTTAAGGTAAAGCTCCTTGTTGCTTTCGTTCCAATCCCGCTGGCAAGTCACCTTCTCAACATCCAGTGCGAATGAGAACATGGCCGGGTATCCGCTCATCACGATAGGGAACTCGTTTTCGATAAAGATATCGTTCAGCCCATCCATCAGCCGCCGACCTCGCTGCTGGATGCTATGAAGCACAGGCCGCTCACTAAGGATCTTCAGAGTTGCGTAGGCGGCCGCTACGCCAACCTTGTTATTCGTGAATGTCCCGCCCTGCGCGACGCCATGTCCAACGATAGACATGATTTCCCGGCGGCCACCAAAAGCAGCGATGGGATACCCATTCCCGAGCGCCTTGGCATAGGTCGCCAGATCTGGTTGAATATTATAGTACTCCTGAGCGCCGCCATTCGCAATGCGAAACCCGGTCTTGACTTCATCTAGAATGAAGACCGAGCCGTGCTCCTGGCATTCCTGCCGTATCAGGTCCAGAAAGCCGGGCTGGGGCTCAATCGCGCCGCAGTTTCCCTGGCAAGGTTCCGTGATGACGGCCGCGATCTGGTCTCCGTAGGAGCGCATGGTACGCTCGAACCCCTCCAAGTCGTTGAACGGCAGCGTGATAATGAGGTCGCGCAGCCCCCTGGGGATGCCAGACGACGCCGGGACCGCGATCGGGCTTCGGCGGTTCCCGTAAGCCTCGACGGGCGCATACGTAGACCATAGCGTATGGTCATGAAAGCCATGATAGTTGCCTTCGAATTTCACGATGATCTCGCGGCCGGTGTAAGCCCGCGCCAGTCGAATTGCATGCATCGTCGCTTCGGTTCCGGAACAGGCCAGCCGTAGCATCTCCATGCCAGGCACCATCTGGCTGATCATCTCAGCCACCTGGACTTCCAGCTCGCCGGTCATGGCAAACAAGACACCGTTCCGAACTTCCTCGATGACCTTCGCATCGACTTCTTCGAAGGCATGCCCAAGGATGATCGGGCCGAACGCCAGCCGGTAGTCGATGAAGCGCCTGCCATCGACGTCCCATAGATAGGCGCCCTTGGCCTTCTGCACATAGGGCGTCATCCCTTCCCCCCAGTAGCGGAAGTTGGAATTCACGCCCAAGGGCATGACTCGTTCAGCACGTTTTTGCAGCTCCACACTGCGTGGCCCGACGATGTTCATGAGCCCTCCGCCCGGGATCGCGCCGCCCGGTTTGGCATCTTTTGCCCCA
>DASVZE010000579.1:0-8775 GCA_036391775.1 Chloroflexota bacterium
CGAACCTCCATGTCCTGGCCACGAGCCGCGAGCCGCTCGGCGTTCCCGGTGAGACCGTCTGGCGCCTGTCCCCACTTTCCGTTGTGCCTGCCGATCGAGACTTACCATATACGACGCTGGCCGGCACGGAAGGCGTGCGCCTGTTCGCGGACCGCGCCGGCGCTATCGTGCCCGACTTCCGTCTGGGCGAAGAGAACATCGCCGCCGTCGCACAGATCTGTTGGCGGCTGGATGGTATCCCGCTCGCCATCGAACTCGCTGCCGCCCGCGTGGAGATTCTCTCACCCGAGGAAATCGCCGACCGGCTCGGCGACCGCTTCCGCTTGCTCGTCAATGGGCTGCGCACAGCCCCGACTCGACAGCAGACCCTGCGCACGACGCTCGACTGGAGCTACGAGCTACTCAGTGAAAGGGAGCGCCGCGCCTTTGAGTGCCTGTCCGTCTTCGCGGGAAGTTTCAACCTTGCTGCCGTCACCGCGATACTGACGACTGATGCTGGCGTGCGGATCGATCGGAGTGAGATAGACGTCGTGGCAAGCCTGGTGGCCAAATCATTCGTCCAGGTCGCAGATCCAGAGCGCAACGAGACGCGGTACCGCCTCCTGGAGACGGTCCGGGCGTACGGTCTGGAACGGCTTGGTGCTCGCGATGATGTCCACATGGTTCGCCGGCGGTACGCTCATTGGGCTCTCGCGTTTGTCAAGGAGGCCGAGAGCAGGGTGCATGGCACAGAACAGAGTCGGTGGCTGCGACGGGTCGCACGCGAGCTGCCAAACCTTGAAGGGGCCCTCGGGTGGGCAGTTGAGAGTCGGGAGGTCGACCTGGCACTAAGTCTCGCGGGAGCACAGGCCTGGTACTGGTTTCACGCGATTTATGGCTCCGCGGCGCATGGACTGCTATGGCTGGAGCGGGCGTTATCACTGGCGGAGGCGCGTGACGTTCCTCACGTGAGGTTGAAGGCACTGGCCGGCATCGCCTTGCTCTCCATGACCCAGGGAGCCAGAGAGGCGGCGTGGGCGTGGATCCAGGAGGAGCTCGCTCTAGCGGAAGAGGTCAAGGATGACGCTGGATTGCTGGCAGCCCAGGGAGGGATAGCGCAATACCTACTGATGACCGGGGCATTCGAGGAAGCAGAGCGCGTAGCCGGTAACACTCTCGAGCTCGCGCGCAAGTTGGATGAGACGTGGGTAACGGTCATCCTGCTGTCGAACCAAGCGTACTGCGCCCTTCACCGGGGAGACGTGGTCCGCGCTCGATGTTGCTTCATGGCCGGGGCTGACCTTGCCCGAGAAAAGGGAGACACCTGGAGCCTGGCGATGGCCCTTGGTCAGCTCGGCGACCTGGAGCGCGCGGAGGGAGCACATGACCGAGCCGGCACCCTGTATCAGGAGAGCCTCTCGCTGAACGAGACCCTGGGACTCGGTGGGCGGAGTCCGAGCCTGCTACACAACCTCGGATACGTGGCGCTGGCCCGGGACAGGACTTCAGAGGCGAACGGCTACTTTACGGAGGCACTGATGCAGTTTCAATCGAGGGGGGACCGTCGGGGAGTCGCTGAAGCGGCTCTATCCCATCCCACATAGCTAACGATCTAAGCGAGACAGGCTGCAGTGAGAGGCAGTCGGGAGTCAACTGGGCGTTACGGAACCCGGTGTGGCGGACCGAGATACGGGAATGCTGACAGGAGATCGGTATGTGGCCCAATCCCGTCGTCAGTGGCTACGCCGTTGGTTATCAGGGCCCATGTCCAGTCGGCAATATCGTCGGTCAGGGCACGGCCGTTGGGATAGGCGGTCCCAACTGAAGGATCGTAGGGCAGGAGATCGGGCAGCATCCGCTCGGCAACGGCTCGCGCCTCGTCAGGGGAGAAGGTGCCGAAGCGGTGCACGGCAGCCGCGAAGCGCTCGACAAAGGTGTGCCGGTCTGCTTTCGGTGAGCTCTGATTGAACTCGTTCTGCGCCTCCTCATCCCCTCCATTGAACACACCGTTGACGAAGGGCCGTCCCGCACGGTCTGCCTGGACTGTCACGCCATCGTGTGGGATCAGGACCCGTGCCCAGACGCCGACACGCTCTCCGTTTCCCATCGCGCTGTGCGGTACCGCAAGGACCATGGCGAGGACGTTTGCGCCTGTCATAGAGTCGGCTCCCGTCCACTGGAACCCGCCAAACACCCCCGGCACATCGACAAAAAACGGATCACTCCGGATTCCGGCAAAGAAGGTGAACGGTCCCTCTGTCGTGATCTGGGGCTGGTCGTCAAATGAGACCGGGGCGTCCCGAATCAGGGTCTCGAGCCCAGCAGATCCTTCGCCGCGCTCCCAACGCTGCACCTCCGCTCGTTGCGTTGTCCCCTCTGGACAGGAGAACACGACGCGGAAGACGATGTCTTCCGCGCAATCCCCATTGGTGTCGATGGCGAACTCATAGCGCGCTTCCGTACTGAAGGTCGCACCCTCCGGTGGCACCTCCGGATAGACATCCATGACGAGAACTGCGCGTGTGGGATCTCTTGGCTCCCGAAACACGTACAGGTCCGTGATGTCGTGCTCGGCGACGGCGTGATCATGGTGGTCCGACATGGCCTATCCTCCCGCTGAAACCGACTGTGCACCGGAGACACTTGACGATACTGCACATTTCAATGGCGGTCGATTGTGCTGGGTCTCAAGCATTGAAGCGGCACTATGGTGGCTGGAGGTGGATCTGCTTTCTCTCCACTGTGGGCCCGTCCAGGGCAAGATACTGCTGACTCTCACCAGGGAAAGCTTTGAGATTTTAGAGGAGCCTCGCTTGTGCGCCTTCGATTGGGCACCGCTATCTCCGCGGAAAAACACCGGAACGGCGGAGACAGCAGATGTACCATCAGAGCACCACGCGATTGACGGAGGATCTGGGTGAAGGCGGCTTTGGTCATCGTGTGCCTGCTTCAGGTCACCACACCGACGATCCGAGCCGCCGCTCTGGCTTAAGCCGAGACCCCGACGAATCCATGTGCGATCTCTGCCCCGCGACCATCGGCCATTGGACTCCGCGAAGTCAGGGGGATCAGCCGCTGCGGGACGCTCTGGGCGCTCCTTTTCTACGCGCCACCAGCGATGGCAAGGGTGACCGAGAAGATCGTGTTCCGGCAGACCGGCGAGGGCACCTTCACAGTCGTGGGTATCGGTCCTTATCACGCCTGAGGAACCAGACGAAACACCGGGTGGCGGCTCACCTCAGCCGCCACCGCGTCGTCCGGAGAGTTGGAGGTGGCGTCGAAGTAGGGTGCCGTCACCCGTATAAGGCGCATATACTCTCGGAGCACCGGCACCGCGTCGGCTGGGCCAACCTCCACCACACGATAGGCATGTGACCGTCTACCCCGGCTGAGCGTGGCCTCCCCCGACGCACGGACGTTCCGGACCCAGTTCACCACACCGTAGCCAGCCACCAACCAGCGGTCCCCGGCCAGCTGCATCACATCGACGGGTGTTGAATAGACCCGGCCAGTCTTCCGGCCTCGAACGGTGAGGATGTGCGGGTAGGAGGCACCCAGCCCGAGTCGAGTCAAGGCCCCAAAGATCCAATTGATCAGCCGAGTCCCTATGCCCAGCCGGTAGGTTCTGGCCATGGTCATACCATCCTTCAGTTGTCGCTATTGCCGCATCTGACCGCCGTTCGGCTCGGTCCCTGATCTCGTGCCCGCTCACCTGCTCGTTCAGCACTCACAGAGACCGTAATGAGCGCCGCCACTTCCATGCTACTCATCCAAGCTTTCTGGGCGCAGCAGTAGATCAGAACGGCCATTACCCGTCTCTACGTGACCGGTACATCACATAGCGGATGAAGGACGTCTTCGTTGTCATTTGCAAGACGATCGATCGCCGTCGAGACCGGCGAGGCTTTCATTTCACGCGCCGCAGATGGACGCAGGAGTGGCTACACGCAGTCTGGATCCTTGACCTCCGGGTCAAGTCCGAGCGCCTCATCCTCGGGACGGATGATGCCGGCCGCTGCGCCGGCGCTCCTCTCACTGTCACACACATGGAGGTGAATCGTTGTGACAGAGGAAGACACTCAACTGAGGTAAGGTGACCCATGCGAAGGATACGGATTCTGCTCGCTGCCTGTGGACTTGCCTCCGTCGTGTCCATCGGTCTTGCAGGTACGAGACCCGGCCCGCCGGCGGCGGGCGCGACGAGAATTCCGACGACTGCCCCGGGCTGGACGGTGCTGGGCGCCGCCGGCTCTCTTCCCACACTGAGCCGGCCGGCCGGTCTGGCGGTTGGTCCCCGCGGCAATGTGTACGTCGCGGATAGCGGCAACCACCGGATCGTGGAGATCGCGCCGAACGGACGCCTGCTGGCGCACTTCGGCGAGGCCGACCTGGCTCCTCAGGGGGCGAGCGGTCTGGCGGTGAGCGCTGCGGGCACGGTCTACGCTGCGGACTCGTTCCACCACGCCATCCGGGTGTACTCCCCCGGGCACCGGCGCATCGCAAGCTGGCCGGTCGCCATCCCCGGAGCGTCGAGATTCCAACTTGCGGTGGCTGTCGGCGGGAAAGGGACTGTGATTGTTGCCGTTGCGCCCGAGAGCCGCTGCACGATTCCTTACGGGCCGCCGGCCTGCGCGACCTCCTACATCCTCCAGCGGCGGGCGTCCTTGGGACGGCTGCTCGGCCAGTTCCGCACACCCGTCACCTCATTCGGCGCACCCAACGCGTGGGTCATCCCACCTCCGTTGATCGTCACCCAGCTCGCGGTGACCGTCAATCCGGCAGGGGACATCTATGTCGCGGCCGGCGGCCGCGAGCCGTGCTATAAGGACTGCCGCGTCTTCCACTTCCTCATCGAGCACGCGCCGGGCGGCCGCGTGCTCGGGCACTGGGGCGCGGACGAGCTGGACCCGACGGCAAGCTGGCCGGCGGTGGCCACGGGCGGGCGCGGCAATGTCTTCCTGGCCGACGACCTCGGCACTCGCATTGAGAAGCGAGCGCCCGGAGGGCGCATCCTGGCACGCTGGCCCGTCGGAACGCTCTTTCCCGCTCCGCTGGAATGTAGCTCGGAGCCGCTCGCCCTCTGGCAGACCGCAATTTGTCCGGGACCCGAGGGCGTGGCGGTGACGCACAACGGCACGGTGTATGTATCCGATCCCGGCTCAGGCAGAATTCTTGTGCTGTCCTCGGGCGGACGGCTCCTGGCGCAGTGGGGCCCGGGTGGCGCCGCGCCCGGTCGCTTCTGGTTCCCGGCCAGCGTGGCGCTGGATGTCAAAGGGCAGCTCTGGGTGAACGACATGGCGAACGCCAGGGTGCAGGTGATCGGCGCCGACGGCCGCTTCCACGTGCGCTTCGCCGTGCCACATCCCGGCACGGGGATGGCGCTCGACCGGCAGGGGAACGTCTATATCGGGCAACAACTGGGCCAGGAGGCGAGACCGGACGCCGTCATCAGCAAGTTCTCGCCATCCGGCAAGCTGCTGGCGCGTTGGGGCAATCTCAGTCTCGCCGATCCGCCGAGCGGCATCGCTATCGCGCCCAACGGGGACATCGTCGTGGTGAGCGTCTTCCTCTACCGCGATGCCAAGCAGCTCGATCTAAACGGCGCGAACATTGTGCGCCTCTCGCCGGCCGGCAAGCAACTCAGTCTGATCCATCTCGGCTCCTTCGGCCCGGGACCCGGCATCGCCGTGGACGCACAGGAGACCATTACGATCGCCTACGGTACGCCGCCGCACTTTGCGCGGTATTCGAGCACTGGGACACTCCTCGCATCGTGGGGGGCGCCGAAGCCCTCCCTCCCCGGAGAGATCGTTCCCAGTCCCGCCGGCATCACCCTCGATGCCGCCGGTGACGTCTTCATCGCTGACACGGCGCAGGACGTGGTGCAGGAGTACGGGGCGAGCGGGGCGCTGCTTCACGTTTGGGGCACTGCCGGCTCGTATTCCGGTCAGTTCCACCACCCGGGCGGCATCGCCGTCGCGCCGGACGGCACGATCTACGTCTCCGACACCGAGAACCATCGCGTGCAGCGGCTGGTGCGCTGAAGCATATCACCAAGCGCTGGCGCGTCGGCCACCCGGGCTTTCACAGTGAGCAGCCTCAACCCATTCCATAAACGCGGCCGCCGGCATGGGGCGAGCGATGTAGTACCCTTGACCAGCATCGCACCCCAGATGTCTCAGGCGTTCCCACGTTGCCTCGGATTCAATGCCCTCTGCCACTGCCCTCATGCCAAAGTCGTGCGCGAGGGTGATAGCAGCACGGACGATCGGCTCATCCTCCGTTGTCAGATCCAACTCCAACACAAAGCTCTTGTCGATCTTGAGTTCGGCGGCCGGAAGTTCTTTGAGGTAGCTCAGGGACGAATAGCCGGTGCCAAAGTCGTCAATGGAGATCTTGACCCCTATAGCGTCCAGCTGGCCAATGATCGTGGATGCCCGTTCCGGGTCGATCATCACCGCTGTCTCCGTGATCTCCAGGAGCAGGGAGGATGGGGGAAGTTCGGAGGCTAATAGCGATTCGCCAACGACCTGTACCAGTTGATGGTCGTGAAGGCTTCTAGCGGAGAGATTGACCGCGACCGGGATGTCCAACCCGGCCGCCCGCCAGTCTCGGCAGTGCTCGAGCGCCGTAGCGAGCACCCAGAGAGTCAGCGGCTTCATCAGACCGGTGTGTTCCGCCAGCTCGACAATCTGCATCGGCGGGATAAAGCCCTCCGTTGGATGCTGCCAGCGCACCAGAGCCTCCGCGCCGATCACTCTCCCGCTCTGGATATCAGTTTTGGGCTGGACGTAGAGGAGAAGCTCATTCCGCTCGATGGCGCGCCGCAAATCGGCAATCAATGCGATCCGGCCGCGTGTATAGGGATCGTGTGACGCGTCATACAGAGAAAAGCCCGCGTGAGCGCGCTTCGCCTCGTACATTGCCACATCCGCATGCTGCAAGAGAAGCTCCGCCGAGTGGCCGTGTTCCGGATAGAGTGCTATGCCGATACTTGCCCCGATATCGAGCGCCTGATCATCGACCACGTAGGGGCGGCTCAAATCTGCTATGAGTCGCTCGGCAACACGTGCGGCCCCAAATGCGTCAGCTTCAGAGAGGAGAATCGCGAACTCATCTCCGCCCAGCCGGGCCACTGCCACATCGATCTCTGTCTCACCGCCTGGACGCGCCACGGTATCCGAAAGGCGCACCAAAAGTTGAAGTCGCGCTCCCAGCTCCTGGAGGAGTCTATCTCCCACCTGGTGCCCGAACGTGTCATTGATCTCTTTGAAGCGATCCAGGTCAAGCAGAAGCAAAGCCACACAGATGTGACAGCGCCGCGCCCGCCGTGTGGCCTGCTCGAGCCGGTCGAGCAGGAGAGTGCGATTCGGCAGGTCGGTAAGCGCATCATGCAGCGCCTGGTGACGAAGAAGGGCTTCGCCTCGTTTGCGCTCACTGATGTCCTCAACAACCGCCATGGTGTACTGCGGCGCTCCCTCATCATCACGGACAAGTGACACGGTTAAGTTCGCCCAGACAACAGAACCGTCCTTGCGTACAAAGCGTTTTTCCATGGCGTAGGAGGAGATCTCACCGGCACGGAGCCGGTCAAATTGTCGGAGATCTGCGTCCACATCGTCCGGGTGGGTAATGTCATTGAAGTGCAGGCAAGACAACTCTTCCCAGGAATATCCATAGAGATCAAGCAACCGCTGATTGACCACGAGCCATCGCCCATCCAGGTCCGACTGTGCAACTCCCACAGCCGCCTGGTCGAACATGGCGCGGAATCGTCGCTCGCTTTCTTGCAAGGCAGCTTCTGCCCGGCGGCGTTGGCGGCGGTGGTCCGCTTCCCGCAGCTCTCGCTTGACAGCCGGTACCAGGCGCGCGAGATTGTCTTTCATCACATAGTCGTGCGCCCCCGCTTTCATCGCCTCCACCGCGATATCCTCTCCCACCGTGCCGGACGAGAGGATAAAGGGAATATCGAGTCCCCGTTGCCGGACGAACTCAAGCGCCGCGAGCCCGCTGAACTGAGGCATGCTGTAGTCGGCGATGATGATATCCCATGCCTGGCGATCCAGCGCCGTCATCAGGTCCTGGGCGGTGTCAACGCGATGAATTGTGGGCTCATAACCGCCCTCAATCAACGCAAGGGTCGCGAGCTCCGCATCGCGCTCAGAATCCTCGACAAGGAGAATGGCGAGGGGTGCGCTCATCTCACGATCCCGGTGACCGCCGAGGTGTCTGATTCCAGACTGTCCAATACAGACCGAGGTGTTTCACGGCCTGAACAAACTGCTCGAAATCAACCGGCTTGCGGATGTAGCTATTGACTCTTAGCTCGTAGCTCCGCACCAGGTCGCTCTCCTCATCAGACGAGGTCAGAATGACGACCGGCAGCCAGGACGTCCGCCGGTCGGCGCGGATTCGCTCTAGCACTTCCAGCCCGTCAACCTTCGGTAGTTTGAGGTCAAGCAGGACGAGCTGCGGAAGATCGGTGGCATCACGATGCGCATGGGTTCCGGTCCCAAAGAGATAGTCCAGCGCCTCTTCGCCATCTCGCACCACGGCGATATCGTTGGCCACGCGGCTGTCCTCCAGGGCCAGAAGTGCCAGCTCTTCGTCCCGCGGATTGTCTTCGACAAGCAAGATTGTGCTGGTTCTGTCCCTCATGCGTTGCATCCCCCGAGAGGTGATAACGTGAAGAAAAAGCTCGCTCCCTCTCCGACCCGTCCGTCCGCCCACACGCGGCCACCGTGCCGGTGGACGATGCGCTGCACTGTCGCAAGACCGATCCCGGTGCCTTCGAAA
>DASVZE010000580.1:0-8644 GCA_036391775.1 Chloroflexota bacterium
CGACACAAAGCTACCCGCTCCAAAAACGACGCGGGTAGGAAAGCTCAGGACAAACTCAGTCATGTGGTTCCGTGGAAATTGTTACCGTCAGCGGAGCCAATCTATAGTGAAAGTGGATTTCATCTGCCCGTTGGAGAACCATGAGTATCTGGCTTTTCATTGTGGCTCAATGGCTCATTGCGTGCGTTGCGGTCGTTGTGGCGGAAATCGCATTGCAGCAACGGCTTAATCGATAAAGAAGGGTGAGGGCAAAGCGCCTCGCTCATTATAGGGAGGCAATCTGCCCCCTTTGACTCTCGACCGTTTCATCGATGCGGCAAGGAGAAACGCATGTCCGCGAACGGAGACCTCAAAATAACTTGGCTTGGCCACGCGACGACGCGGATCGACACGGCAGACGGGAAGGTCATTTTGATCGACCCGTGGCTGCAGGGTAATCCGGCTGTTCAGGAGAGCCACAAGTCAATCGACCGGGTTGACCTGATGCTCGTAACGCACGCCCATAGCGATCACATGGGCGACGCTGTTTCTATCGCAAAACAGACAGGCTGCTCCGTCATCGCGATTTTTGACTTCTGTCAGTATCTCGCCGGTAAAGGAATCGAGAACTGCAATGGGATCAATAAAGGTGGGACGGCCGAGTGGGAAGGGATTCAGATCACCATGGTCGATGCCGTCCACAGCTCCGGGTTCGAAGAAGACGGTGTGTTCATCAGTGGAGGCGATCCGGCGGGATTCGTTATTCGGTTCCCGGACGGCTTCACCGTATACCACGCAGGCGATACCGATGTCTTTGAGAGTATGAAACTGATTGGGCGCCTGTACGAACCGGATCTCGCCATCTTACCGATCGGCGATCATTTCACCATGGGGCCACGATCGGCGGCGGAAGCGATCCGTCTGCTGGGCGTGACGCGCGTCATTCCCATCCATTACGCCACGTTCCCGTTGCTTACCGGCACTCCCGAGCAGCTCAAAAAGGAGACCTCGGACATAACCGGGCTCAAAATCATGGCGATCAAGCCGGGAGAAAGCGTCACACAAATCCAGATCGTCTGACTCCAGCCGCATCAGAATCCAGGCAAGCGATTTCAGACACCCTTCATTGCCGTACGACCGCGGACAACTCCGGTGTGAATGGGCTCGACCTGCTTGCATAGTCGGTTGCCGCATGCACAGGGCCGAGCGATCGTCTGACGCAACGGGCCTTCGGTCTTCCATGAGTCCAGTCCGGGCGTTTCTCGATGTGGCAGCCCGCGCCGGTTCGCTGGGAAGAAAATCCTCGTATCGCTCCGATGTCGATCGGGGCAGTTTCCATTTGTACAGAAAGTGAGATGCCGGCAAGATGCCGGCGCCAATGTGTTAGGAGGAATACGGATGAAGCGCTACCTTCTCAGTGTGATCACACCACAGGGAGACCCTCCGCCGCCCGAGATCCTGGATCCGATCATGCGGAAAGTCGATGCATTTAACCAGGAGCTGAAAGATGCGGGAGCCTGGGTCTTCGTCGGCGGACTAAATCATCCCAGTACGGCCACCGTTATGCGGCTTCAGGACGGTGAGGTACTCATGACTGACGGGCCGTTCGCCGAGGGCAAGGAGTATATTGGCGGGTTTTCCGTTATCAAGGCGCCTGATCTTGATTCCGCACTTGAGTGGGGCCGCAAACTGACACGCGCAACCACCCTTCCAATCGAAGTGCGGCCTTTCGTAAACACAATCGAGGACTGAGAGGCGGCATGTCTGTGCTCCGCGCGTCGGATATCGACGGCATCTTCCGCGAGGAGTATGGGCGTGCGGTGGCCGTCCTGGTCCGCGTGTTCGGCGATATTGATGTGGCCGAGGAGGCGGTCCAGGACGCGTTCACCGTGGCCCTACAGCGCTGGCCTTCGACTGGACTGCCTCCGAGCCCTGCGGGATGGATCATCACCACCGCACGCAACCGAGCAATCAACCACCTTCGCAGGGAGGCGTCGCGTGCGGACCGGCACTCCCAGGCCGCCCTGCTCCATTCTCGCGACGAATCGCCCGAGGAGGGTACCGTGCGCGACGACCGGCTACGCTTGATTTTCACGTGCTGTCATCCGGCACTTGCAACCGGGGTTCAGGTTGCGCTGACACTCCGGCTACTGGGAGGACTCACCACCGCCGAGATCTCGCGTGCATTTCTTGTGCCGGAAGCAACGATGGCCCAACGACTCGTACGGGCCAAGGGCAAAATCCGCGACGCAAAGATCCCATACAGAGTGCCGAGCGAGGCCGAGCTTCCGGAGCGGCTTCGAGCCGTTCTGGCCGTCATCTACCTTATCTTCAACGAGGGCTACACGGCGAGTGCGGGTGACCGGCTGATGCGCGACGATCTTTGTGCGGAAGCCATTCGGCTGGGTCGTCTCCTCGCGGAGCTCATGCCCGACGAGCCCGAAGTCTTGGGACTGCTCGCACTTATGCTTCTTGTGCAGTCGCGTCGAAGCGCCCGCACCAATCCGAGTGGCGAGCTTGTGCTTCTGGCCGATCAGGAGCGCTCACTCTGGGATCGTAGTCTTATCGCCGAAGGACAGGCCATTGTCCGGCGATGCCTTCGAAACAACCAGCCTGGCCCATATCAGGTACAGGCCGCCATCAATGCGGTCCATAGTGACGCGGCGTCGGTAGCCGACACGGACTGGCTGCAAATATTGCAGCTTTATGACCGGCTCTTTTCGATGACACCCAGCCCGATAGTAGTGCTCCACCGCGCCGTCGCGCTGGCTGAGGTCGAGGGAGCGAACGTTGCGCTTGCCTCAGTCGACGGGCTCGACCTCGAGGGATACTATCTGTTTCATGCCGTGCGAGCCGACTTACTCCGGCGCCTTGGCCACACCGCCGAGGCCATCCAGGCGTACGACCGCGCTATAAATCGCAGCGAGAACGCGGCGGAACGTGAATTTCTGAGGCAAAGGTGGCAGGAGGCGGCCAGGGCTGATGCGGCTCGTGTCACGAGTCGTAGAGAATCGTAGGCTCCTGGTACAGACGCGGATGTAACCCGGCGAGGTGCCATTCCAGCGCACTTTGCGCGGCCTGCTCGTTCCCTGACAGAAGCTCCAGCGGGACGTTGACACGAAGTGCGCGTCCCGAGCGGATAACGTGTCGCGTGATACCGGCGGGAATTCGGGTACCGGAGAGGGCTAAGGAAACGACCTGCGATCGAGTAAGCGGCGGGAATGCGATAAGTGCTGCCGGTTCATGATTCGCCGCATCGGCTGTCTGAACTATCTCTTCTAGATCCTCAATGTCACAATCGGTGCGGACAAGGACATCTTCATAGAGATCGATCAGCTCACATAGATATGCGACGCGCGACCGGTAATGGTCGGCCTCACCGGTGAAGGCGATGCGCCTGCCATGATCCAGCGCAACCGCAACCGTTCGCGGCTCACGCAATGCGTCTACCGTTCCCAGAGGAGGTATCTCGGCGATGGCGAGTCCCTGTATGGAAGCGGCAAGCGAGACAAGGTGATCAAGGGTGATCGGCGGACGGTGACACCAGGTTTGAAGCTCGATGTCGTGAGGATTTGCATAGTCGACTATCTGGACCAGAGCAAGAGGCAGTTCCAGATGGCGCAGCGATCCGAGGCGGTTCGTCCCATCCAGCAATATGTAGCCATCAACATCCGGGACGGCTCCCACCAGCAGCGGATCCCGCAACACACCATCCTGCCGCAGGCGCCGTTCTATTCGCTGCTCTCTTCCCGGGTCAGCAATTTCATGGGAATGGACTCGGTCGACGGAGACGATCCGCAAGTTGATTCGCTTGAGGCCGTCCAATCCTGCTCCCGGCGCGAAACTGATCCAGTGTACCGCGGGTTAGAATTTCTCGAAGCGTTCGACGTCGACCACGAATATGGTTGCTCCTCCGACCTCCACGTCCATGGGAAACGGCATATAAACCTCACCGGGCTCGATGATCGGAGGGAGCGGACTGACCTGTTCGGTTCGAGCATGGCAGTGTTCGCGAATGATTTCCAGAACGCGATCCACGTCCCGTTCCGGTACACCCACAAAGGCCATGGCGTTCTGGCGGCGCAAGAAACCACCGGCACTCTTCACGTGAGTTACACCGTACCCTCCCGCCGCAAGAGCTTTAACTAAACTCGACGCGTCGTCAGCATGAACAACGGCCACGACGAGCTTCATACGGGGTCCATTATCTCGTTGAGGAACGGCTCAAGCGAGTGCATGACCCTCTGGTGGACTGTGAGCTCATTCGCGGCGCCGTCCACCACGAGCCACCGCCGCGGTTCCTGGCGTGCCAGCGTCTGGTATCCGTCTCGCACTCTCCGGTGGAATGCCAGTGTCTGCTCATCGAGTCGGTTTGCAAAACCTCGGGCGGCGACTCTCTCAAGGCCGAGCTCCACGGGGATGTCCACGTAGACGATCACATCGGGAGATATCCCGCCGGTAGCGATGCGGGTGAGCTCGCGTATATCGAGCAGGTCCACCCCCAGTCCGAAGCCTTGATACGCCGCCGTTGAATCTGCATACCGGTCGGAGATAACGACCTGGCCGTCCGCTAGCGCAGGTGCGATGACTTCGGCAACCAGCTGAGCGCGTGCGGCGGACATCAAGAACGCAAGGGCAAGAGGCGTGGCAGGCGGCGAATGAGGGTTCAGTGCTACATCGCGGACGCGCTCACCAAGTGGAGTTCCTCCAGGCTCGCGTGTTTCCACGACCCGAAGTCCACGCGACTGTAGCACTCGCGCCAGCAGGTGAGCCTGCGTCGACTTCCCACTGCCGTCTGGTCCCTCGAAGCTGATAAAGAGGGGCATTGCTAGACCAGCTCGTCGAACTCCCTGGGAAAGAATTTGACGCGACGGTTCGGTTCTTTACCGCGGCTACGCGACCCGACGTTGTAGCGCTCCGCCAGTTGATGCTGCAGGCGCCTGATATGTGCATTTTGCGGCGTCAACTCTATGGTCCGCGACTGTTCGATGACCTGTCCGATAGCGTGCTCTGCCTCTTCTAATGCCGACGTTGCGGGGTCTCGCTCTGCCGTATGCATACCCAGATTGAAGACGCTGGCAAGACAGCTCTGAATTTGCGCTACTGTATTGTTTTTCAGGACATAGACCGGCACGCTCTGCGATTCGGCATCCCTCACTGCATCCGGTTTGCGGCGGTAGTAGTTCCTGAGTGTCATCACAAGCTCGGCGTCCTCGACCCGGTTGACGACAGTCACCGGCACGCGGAGGTCGCGAACGGCTTGCTCCAACCGGTTGCGACTGATGCCGAAGGGGAATATGCGCAAGGCATGAGTGGCCCCGCCGCGTGACGGCAGGGCAGGTGAATGCGACTCCAGGCCAGGCGTCGCGCGAGCGCTCGGGTCGGGTGTGTCCTCCACATGCACTTCGCCGGACTCATCACGCGTTCGGACTTCTCCGGCAATAGGATAGCCGCGCAAGCTGCTGTCGACCGTTTCAGCCACGTTTCGGTGAACTACCACATGGTCCCAGCTCTGAATTTCGACCACGACGTCAAAAGTGGGGGGTGAGCGGCGCTCCAGAACCGTTTTTTGCGTTCCCCGCCGCCTGGCCTCTTCATCTCCCAGCGTGACAGCCTGAATGCCGCCGATCAGATCGCTGAGGGTGGGGTTCTGCATCAGGTTTTCGAGCTCGTTACCGTGCGCCGTACCGACCAGCTGGACCCCACGTTCAGCAATAGTGCGAGCTGCGGCTGCTTCGAGCTCTGTCCCTATCTCATCGATAACGATGACCTGGGGCATGTGATTTTCGACAGCCTCAATCATCACCGCGTGCTGTCTAGCGGGACTCGCCACTTGCATGCGGCGAGCCCGGCCGATTGCCGGATGCGGGATGTCTCCATCTCCGCCGATCTCATTGCTCGTATCGACAATGACAACACGTTTGCGAAAATCGTCGGCCAGCACGCGTGCGACTTCGCGCAGCATCGTCGTTTTTCCGACTCCCGGACGCCCGAGAAGCAGAATACTCTGGCCCGATTCGACGATATCCTGGATTATGCCGATCGTCCCGTAAATGGCTCGGCCTACGCGAAGCGTCAATCCAATGATGAGGCCCGCGCGATTGCGAATCGCCGAGATTCTGTGGAGTGTACGCTCAATACCGGCGCGGTTGTCCTCGCCGAATGCGCCAATTCGGGAGATGACGTACTCGATGTCCTCGAATGCAACCAGCCGGGAGCTGAGAACTATCTCGCTCTCCGGAAAACGGGCCTCAGGTTCACGTCCCAGATCCATCACAATCTCGAGCATCTGATCGACCCGCTCGGACCGCCGTACACCCTGATAAATATGCGGCGGGAGCACACTCAAGAGTGCCTGGGAGTCGTCTACTAAATCCTCTCGTAGAGCAGTCACGTCTGTTGTTCCTTCTGAAGATTTGTTCCGACCTTCGCGAGGGGAGGCGCCACGCGAAGTAGGAAGGGAAAGGCCTGAACGCAGGGAACGCCGACGGCGCGCAGACGGGTCTTTGCACTCGGGACGCGCTCCACCGCGGCGTGCTTCAACATCAGCGTTTCTTCTCGCACGACGGTGAAACCGGCGTCGATGAACGCCCGCAGGATCGCATCGTGGTACTCCCGGACTCGAACGACCAGCCGGCAATCGGGAAGCGCCGTCCGCATCATGTAATGCACAAGATCGTGACCGAGCGAATCACACTCCGGACGAAGCAACATTCCAACCTGAACAAAACCATGTCGTTCGCGAGTCCCGCGGCCAATCCACGCAACAATTCGCCCGTCGATTTCGACGACCAATTCCGACATTTTGTGAGATCGCTGCGACCAATCCTGGCTATTGAGGCCTTCAAATTGCCTGATCAAGGGCGGCGTTGTCTCCATCTCAAGCTGATGGAGTGGCCAGGCGTCTTGCGGCATACGATACCGTGTGTTCGGCGGGAGTGGAGTATCGGTAGACGCCGAGCTTTCAGGGCCAACCAGGACCAATTCGTGAGCGAGCGGTTGAAACTCAAGAGGTTCAAGTGCCTCACGACCATGCTCGCCGCAGCGGGCGAAGAGGCGTGGCACCCCGCGCGACTGCAGATATTCAAGGGCAGCGCCGATTAAAGGTTCGAGCAGCATTCCGCTTTCATGTCCGGCCGAGAGTCGCACGATATCCCAGCCGATAACGTAGCGGCGAGGCTGAGCTTCCAGAATAGCCGCATGGCAATTGTCACGCGCTATCCATGTCTTCCCACCCAGAGCAACCGGAAAGAACGATCGGGAAAGCGTCCTGAAAATAGGGTGAGGTTCCGGCCAGTTTTCTCCCTTAACCAAATGTGCCGACTCGTCGAGCGCGAGAGAAAGGACGAGCGGTGCATCCATGGGACGAACCTGTCGGACGTCCATCGGTCTCCTTTGGTAGCCGGGATGACGCACCGAAGCGCCGAGTTCTGTGTGTCCCCCGGGACCGCTATGCGGTTTCCCTATTGTAGCCGTGGAAACGCGACATGAACAGTATTTCGGTGTCGCCGGCGCAACGGACAACCCTCCTGATCGTTTGCCGGTCTTGACTTTTCGTGCCGTTGCTCTTTACGATTGGAGCGGTCCACGTGCTGAGCGACCACCGAGCACCCGATTACCGGCTTCCCTTGCGCCGGGGGTGAACTCCTGAATCAATCCACCTCCCGGGGGTTCATGTGAGCGATCTCGGCAACCTTCTGCGCAGTGCCAGGGATAAGAAAGGCGTCTCCATATCCCAGGCTGCGGAGGTAACGAGAATCAGAGAGTCGTATCTTGAAGCGCTTGAGGAGGGGCAGTTTAAGCTCCTTCCGGGTCCAGCTTACATAACGGGCTTTCTGCGAAATTACGCGTCCTACCTAGGTATTCATCCGGACGATGCCGTGCAGGAGTACTACGCGACCCGGCCATTTCCTCAACCGGGTATCAAGGCGGCAACCCGTGTTCTCGCAAGCGGCCACGAGCGATACCTTCGCAAGCGGATCCTCTGGACGTTGGGAGTGCTGACGTTGATGCTTTGCGGTGCTTTTGCCATCTATCAGTACAATGACACATACGCTCATCCCTATTCCGCGCCTTTGATCACCCCAGCGAATATCGGCGGCACATCGCCACAAATCGCGTCCGTCGGCCACGTGACTCAGCCTCTCAAACCCATATACGTTCGACTTCGCGCAACCGCGCCTGTGTGGGTACGCGTCACGGTTGATGGACATCGAGCCTTCCAGGGCATTCTGAGACCTCGGTCCGGTTCAATGCGCTGGGTCGGGTACCATGCCATCTATGTCTTGAGCTACGATGGCGCGCATCTCGTGGCGCGCTACGACGGCCGTCCGATGGGTCGTCTGGCAAATCGACCTGGCACCATTGTGGATCTTGCGTCAGCCTCCAGCTGGCACCCCGTTTCCTGACCCGCTGTCTGCTTTCGTGCTTTGGCCGCGCCCCTGACACGGGGTAACATGGGAGCAACAAAGGGGTCATAGAGGGCATGAGGGAAATCTTTAAGCGCCATCCTCGGTATGGCGTGGAACCGGAACAATTTGCACCTTCCAAAGAAGATCTTTGGGAGCGCTGCCCCAGGTGCCAGGAGCTGGTCTACGCGCGAGAGCTCGAGCAATCCGCGCGTGTCTGCCCGAAGTGCAAATATCACTTTCCTATCAGCGCACGC
>DASVZE010000581.1:0-2322 GCA_036391775.1 Chloroflexota bacterium
GGTTCTATCGCCACTATGCTGTTTGACTCAGGGTGGTTGGCGCTAACGATACAGTCCCATTCGTTCTGCCTTCATGCTGTCCGAGACTCCGGGCCTGATTAACCAAATCTCAGCCGAATGAATACCGGATATCGAGTCTACGCCTGATACCGTGAGCGGCTGCCGGGGCGTAGGGTGAGAGCGCCAATGAAATTATGCTGACGCTGATCTATGGAGACGTCGCGGAGAGAGGTCGCTTATGTTTCAGGTACGTATCCACGGCAGGGGTGGTCAGGGAGTTGTGACGGCGGCAGAGCTGATGTCGGTCGCTGCATTTATGGAGGGGCGGCACGCGCAGGCTTTCCCCAGTTTCGGCTCCGAGCGGATGGGAGCGCCCGTCGTCGCCTTCTGCCGCATCCACGATAGCGAGATTCGATCACGGGAGCCGGTGATGCAGCCGGACGCGGTCATCGTTCAGGATCCCACCCTGCTCCATTCGGTCGAGGTGTTCGACGGGCTCGCACCTGATGGTTACATTCTCCTCAACACTTCGAAGGGCCTGGACGAGCTGGGAATCAACGAGTTGTTGCAGACGTATCCCGCGGGTCATGTACGCGCGGTTCCGGCGACCGATCTGGCCCTTACCCATGTTGGGCGCCCGATTCCAAATGCGGCGCTCCTCGGCAGCTTCGCCGCGATGACCGGAGTCATCGACCTTGATGCTGTGAAGGCGGCTATCAAACAAAAGTTTCCTGGCGCGGTGGGCGACAAGAATGTGTCTGCTGCCACTGCGGCATTCGATGCCTTGCAGGCTTAGTGCGAGAGGACAGAGTTCAGATGTTAAAGCAAATTGAAGGATCGCGCGCCATAGCCGAAACGGTGGCGCTCTGCCGCCCGCAGGTCATTTGCGCCTATCCTATCACGCCGCAGACCCACATCGTTGAGGGGCTGGGAGAGATGGTGAAGACCGGTGAGCTACAGGGCTGTGACTTTATCAATGTGGAGTCCGAATTCGCCGCGCTGAGCGTGGCGATTGGGGCTTCCGCTGCTGGATCGCGTGCCTACACGGCCACCTCCAGCCAGGGACTGCTCTTCATGGCGGAGGCTGTGTACAACGCCTCCGGTCTGGGCATGCCCATCGTCATGACGCTGGGAAACCGCGCCATCGGCGCGCCAATCAATATCTGGAACGACCACAGCGATGCCATGGCTCTGAAGGATGCCGGATGGATCATGCTCTTCGCCGAGACTAACCAGGAGGCCGCCGATCTCCACATTCAGGCTTTCCGTTTGGCGGAAGAGCTGAGCTGCCCGGTGATGGTTTGTGTGGACGGCTTCATCCTGACGCACGCTTACGAGCGGATCAACCTTCCTACACAGGAAGAGGTTGACCGCTTCCTCCCGGCGTACGACCCGGTCCAGATACTCGACGTGGACGAGCCGGTTTCGATCGGTGCCATGGTCGGTCCGGAGGCATTCGCCGAGGTACGGTACTTCGCTCATTACAAGCAGCTTCAGGCGCTGTCGCTCATCCCCCAGCTGGCTCGAGAGTTCGAGGCTCAGTTTGGGCGCCCATCCGGGGGATTGCTGCACACCTATCGCATCGACGGCGCCGAGACGCTCATCGTGGCTATGGGTTCTGTCAATGGGACGATCAAGGACGTG
This sequence comes from Chloroflexota bacterium, assembly GCA_036391775.1. Classification (GTDB taxonomy): domain Bacteria; phylum Chloroflexota; class UBA5177; order UBA5177; family UBA5177; genus DASVZE01. Next base: position 1,645 of record DASVZE010000581.1, read on the forward strand.
GTTGACGAGATGCGCGACGACGGCCATGCAGTCGGCGCCGTGGTCATCACGTCTTTCCGGCCGTTCCCTCTCGCCGAGGTTCGTTCGGCACTGGAGGGAGCCCGCCGCGTCGTGGTGGTGGAGAAGAACCTCGCCGTGGGACTGGGCGGCGTCCTTGCTTCGAACGTGCGCATGGCTCTGCGTGGCGCCGGCACGTCGGTGCTTACCTGTATTGCCGGCCTTGGCGGACGCCCCATCACGAAGGCGTCGCTCAGACCATTTTTTGAGGCGGCCGAGCGTGACGAGCTGGAGGATGTTACCTTCCTGGACCTTAAGTGGGACGTGATTCGCCAGCAGCTGGAACGCATGAACGCCACCCGCCGCTCGGGCCCTACCGCCGAGAGCATCATGCGGATGATGGGCGTCGAGGCTCTGTGAGGAGCATGCAATGAACGATGGAAGCTATCAAAAAGTAAAGTTCTATCAGACCGGGACCCTGACGGTAGGGAACCGGCTGCTGGACCCGCTCAGCCGGACTGTCCAGGCATCGCAGAACCGGAGCAATGCACTGACCTGCGGGCATCGAGCCTGTCAGGGATGTGGTGAGGCGTTGGGAGCGCGGTATGCGCTTGATGCCGCCATGCGGGCGACGGATGGCCAGCTTGTCGCCGTCAACGCCACGGGCTGCCTGGAGGTGTT
>DASVZE010000582.1:0-3817 GCA_036391775.1 Chloroflexota bacterium
GCGCCCATCTGTGTCCCGTAACATCATGGTGACAATTCGGTAACAATCTGGAAATTTATGTGACTGTACGCTGGAAAGGGATGGGATCGATCCCGGTTTATGATCGCTGCTTATAAGGAGCCCCGTATGCCGATTAATTTAGTGCCGCGTGAGCGGCAATTCTTTGTGCTCTTTCGAGACAATGCCGCCAATCTGATGGAAGGCCTGAAGACGCTCGACGCTCTGCTCAACAGCAAAGTCGCTGATTTCGGGGAGCACGCCAAAAAGCTTCGCGACCTGGAACACCAGGGCGATGAGATCACTCACCGCATCAATCAGGAGCTAAACCGAACCTTTATTACACCCTTCGACCGAGAAGACATTTACGCGCTGGCCAGCGCGCTGGACGACGTTATCGACCTGGCGGAGGAGACGGCGGATACGATCATGCTGGACCGCGTCGAGGAGATTACACCCGAGGCGCAGCAGATGGGCGATATTCTGCTACAAATCGGCCAGGAGCTGATTAAGGCGTTCGACCAGCTGGAGTCGCGCAAGGATATGACCGGCTACTGGGTCCGCATCCACGATCTGGAGAACCAGGGGGACCGCGTCACGCGCCAGGCCATCGGCAGCCTCTTTCAAAACAGTACGGACCCTATCTACATCATCAAGTGGAAGGACGTATACAGCCTGCTGGAGAAGACCATCGACCGCACCGAGGACGTTGCCAACATCCTTGAGAGCGTGACGATCAAGAATGCCTGACTGGACGCTGGTTGCAGTTGTCGTCATCGTAGCCTTGCTCTTTGACTTCACCAACGGTTTTCACGACACGGCAAACGCCATCGCGACATCGGTGTCGACGCGTGCCCTTTCACCGCGCATCGCGGTGTTGCTGTCATCCGTTATGAACGTCGTTGGCGCCTTTTTCACGCTCAAAGTGGCCGCAACCATCGGAAGCGGGGTAGTGGACCCCAAGAAGTTTCATATCACACTGGTGATGATCATTGCTGCGTTGCTAGGCGCTATCGCCTGGAACCTCATCACCTGGTACTACGGCCTGCCCAGTAGCTCTTCTCACGCCCTGATCGGTGGGCTGATCGGCGCCGGTGTGGCCGGTCTGGGATTCCAGGCGGTGAGCTGGGATATAGTGTTTTCCAAGATGGTGATCCCGCTCGTCGCATCGCCCATTATCGGGTTCATCGCTGCCTATATTGGGATGCTGATTCTGTACTGGGTCTTTCGCCAGGCGAGGCCACGGCAGGCGAATCATGGGTTTCGGCTGGCGCAAATTCTGTCCGCCGCCTTTGTCTCTTTCAGCCACGGCACCAACGACGCCCAGAAGACCATGGGCATCATCACCCTGGCTCTGATCAGCGGACACTATTTGAGCGCCAAGACGTTTGCCGTTCCCTTCTGGGTCATCATTGCGGCCGCATGCGCCATGGGATTAGGTACATACGCCGGTGGCTGGCGCATTATCAAGACCATGGGCACACGACTCTACAAGATCGAGCCACCTGAGGGGTTCGATGCCCAGACAGTGGCGGCGACCATCATCCAGGGAGCGAGCCACTTCGGTTTTCCGGTGAGCACGACCCACGTCGTCTCCGGCTCCATCCTGGGCGCGGGCTCCAGCAATCACTTTTCTGCCGTGCGCTGGGGCGTGGGGCTGAACATTCTCCTGGCGTGGATCATCACCCTGCCTATGGCCGCCATCTTCGCCGGCCTGGTGTACTTCGTCCTCCAGTTCTTCGGGAAGTAGCGCAGACCACCTCAAGCGGTTTGCAAGCGCGTACTCGGTAGAGCCGGGCACCTCGTAGGGTCTGTCCCCGTGTGGCGGACCGCCTCCGTGATGTAACTAGACTTCGATCCAGTGCGTTTCACGGATAGCATCACTCTCACAACAACGACTTGGCCGACGACGGTGCAGGCAATGCGGTTTTCTCCTCACTGGCGATCCGGCACGCTCCTGTGCCCTCTTATCCTCCTGACGTTCGTGGGTGTCCAGGCAGCTTTGCCGGCTCTTCCCACGTATAGCCAAACACAAACGCCGGCGATTCGCGTGGCGTTCGTCGATCGCGGGAACATCTGGCTTCTCGGGCCGGATGGGAGCAAGAGGCGCCTGACGGCAGATGGACACGATTCCGCGCCGCTCTGGATCTCCGGCGGTCGAGCACTTCTCTTTCAGCGACAGGCGGGAGGACGCATCGACATCATGCGCTGGCAGCCCGGCACAGCGGGCACACCGGCCAGTATCCGGCGGCTGCGGTCCGGCCTATGGTCTCCGGATGGGACGGCAGTTGCCTTTGTGCGAGCGGTGCCCCACACGCAGTCCGCCGCGACTGTCTGGGTGGCGCAGAATGGCCGGGCGGTGCGCATCACGTCCGTGCAGCGCGGCTTCCGTTGGCTTCCCGCAGCCTGGTCGCCCGATGGAAGCCGCCTGGCGCTCAGTCGCTTCAGCACTCCCCTTGCTACCAGCTCCGCCAGTGTCTGGGTGACGGTTGGTCCAGTTCAGGCAGCTCACCTTCGCCGGCTTTTCATGCCCGACATGTCTCCCGGGCACCCGGGCTGGCCCGATATAGTCTTCTGGTCGCCCGACGGCCGGTTCCTCACCGTCGTCGTCGGGCCGAATATGGGGTGCGAATCCTGCCGCGCCGATGGCCGGCCGTACGACGCGGTGCCACTCGCCGGTGGCAGTCCGATCCCGCTCGGCACGGCGCTCGGCCCCGACGAGGCGGTCTCCTGGGCCCCCGATGGCTCTTACCTGGTCCTTTCTTCGGGCCCGTCGGGACGACAGACCTATGTCGAGAAGCGACTTGTCCGGGTGACCCCGCTCACGGGCACGCGGCGCGCTCTCGTTTCTGCCGGCCACTGGTCGGATGTCGAGCCCGCCGTCTCACCCAACGGTACGCAGATCGCCTTCGCCCGCGGCCGCTCAGAGACCTCGGACACCAGGCTGACGCCTCCTGACCTGATCGCGAGCCGCCGAATCTACACGATGGACGCCGACGGCACGCACCTCCATCAACTGACCAAAGCAGCCGGCTGGACCGACGAGGCGCCCGTCTGGTCCCCGGATGGCCGGTGGATGCTCTTTGTCCGCTGGCGCCGACATCAGTCCGGCCGGCCGGCAGAAGCAGCGCTCTGGGCGGTCCAGCCGGATAGCATAGGTGCGCGGCGCCTGACCGGCCTCGACCTACCGGCTCATTTCCTCAACGGATTCGGCTACTACGGAGCGTTTGGCTGGAAGAGTCTGTTTGCTGTTGCTCCAGGGTCATGACATCCTCCCGCTCTCGTATATATTTTTGATCAGCATGTCGGTATCGATGTCTTTCCACCCCAAAGAATCTTCCCCACCTTGAGGCCGAACGCGCACAATAAGGTGATGATAGAGGTACCAGGAGCAACTCACAGCTCAAAGAGAAAGGTCGGTCTCGTTCTGGGAGCGGGCGGCATCCGCGGATGCGCTCACGCGGGCGTCATTCAGGTGCTGCACGAGGCCGGCGTACCGATCGATCTGGTGGTCGGGGCCAGCGTGGGGTCCATCTTTGGCCTCGGCATGGCCGCCGAGGCGCCCACCGAGCACATCGTACGCGCTGCTCGTGATGCCACCCCGCTCGATATGTTTCTCTTCTACGCCGGGCGGCTGCGGACGGACCGGCGCAATCTTGCCGCCCGTCTGCTGCGCGAAGCGGGTGAAGGGAAAACATTTGCCGATCTGCCGCTGCCATTTGCCGTGATGGCAACCGACATGACGACACACCAGACGGTAGCGATCGACCATGGACCGGTACTACCGGCAGTTGAGGCCAGCATCGCCCTGCCCTTTATC
>DASVZE010000583.1:0-3358 GCA_036391775.1 Chloroflexota bacterium
ATGAGGTGCGGCCCGCCTGGTCGCTGACCGCCACGGAGAGCTGGTCGAGGCGGCCACCCGCCTGGTGCTGAACAAATAGACGATAGCGCCTGCCGCCTGACCAGGTGAACACGTTGGGCGGCACCAGGTAGGTCAGCTGCACCGTTCGCGTCTGTCCACGCCGCACAATCAGATAGCCACTGAACTCGGTCTTGCCGTACGCCGCTCCGGGAGACCAGCGTTGGGTCCAGCCTGATTCGCTGAGCAGCTGCGCGCCTGGTGGCACGAAAAGCCGGATGTAATCCGCGTAATCGTCCCAACTGCTGTATTTACCGGCTCCCGGTCCGCTGCCGGACTGAAGAAGATGCGGCGCCGGGGTGTTCTGGAACCTCAGCGTGACCTGAGCTTGCAGCCAGCGCGTGGGCTGGATAGTCGCGTGGTATGAGACCGACTCATGGACATAGGGGTTGATCTTGTTGTACGAGAGGTTGGAGTCAACCACGAACAGGTAATCCGAGGAGACCCCCTTGACGGCACCGTCGGCCCCGATGTCTCGTACCAGGGCTTGCTCCCGTGAGTCGGCGAAGTTCAGCTGGATATCGCGCCGCGCGATGTCACTGGTCATCTGGTTTGCCAGATGAATGAGCTGCGTCAATGACAGCTGATGTAGTCGCTCGAAAAGGTGCTTGGCTACGATCAAGATGAACTGTTTTCGCTGCAGCTCGGCGTTGCGGTAGCGCAGGGGACCGCCGGTCTCGGTGTCGTGCGTGTAAAAGTTTGCTAGCTGTGCCACATTGGAACCGGTGATCCAGCGCCGGTATTCGGGCGAGTAGATGGGGCCGGTTGCCGTCAGAATATCGGCCGCGGCCTGTTGCGTGATGTCGATCACGTTTGCCGCTCGCTGATGGAGATCGAGCTGCAAGAAGAAACGCTCCAGTGCGGCAGTGGTGGGAAAGTCCGGCGACCAGTTCGAGTCCCTGAAAAGCCATCCAGGCTCGCCGCTATCGATGGCCATAGGCTCCGGTGGAGGAAGCGAGAGGTTGTCACGTAAACCAGTGCCGTGAAATCGCTGGGTTGCCTTTCCGTCTCGCATGGTGAGAAGACCAAAGCTGCCCAGAAAACCTCCGCTGGCCCGTATCTGATCCTCGTTCTGGTAGGCAAGTAGGTAAGACTGCTGGTGGCCGTACCCCAGGAGCGGTGGAATTAACAGTAAGCCATGGCACATGCTGAGCAAACGCGGAAGCTGACGGTCGACCGTGTGCAGTGAGGAGGCGAAGCTTGGTAAGCTGCCGGCCGCGATGTCGCGGCGCTCGGTGCGAGCGGCGCTGAGCGAGGAGCAGGCGTGGGAAAACTGTGGCGTGCCTGCCGCGAGCTGCCGCACAAGCAGAGGAACCGGCACATGTGCTCCCTTCTGACGGCGATCAAAGGAGCTCAGTAACGGCTGCAGTCCCTGGAGCATGTCGCGTATCCCGGTTGCCGCATCATCTGCCATGGCGGCGGCTGCCGGCGCAGCCGCCAGCTGAGAGCCCACCACCGGGACCCACGAAAGATGGGGCAGCAGCGCGCCGTACGGGAAAAGCAGAAGGTGCGCGAGCCGAAAATCTCGTGAAGCGGATTGGATACTGCCCTGGGCGCTGCTCAATGCGGTATGTGGGCTGCGCTCCACATTGGGTGTTTGCAAGCTGATCTGGGCGAGCTGCATCTGGTGCGCACCCCGACTCATAGCCACACGCGCCACGACGAGAGCAACGGGTGTCAGGAGACAGAGCAGCACCAGAAGCGCACAGAGCGCCAGTAAGGGACGGCGAAGGTGACGCTTTTGCGCGCGAGCAGGCGAGTGCGCGACGATTTCTGGGGTTGTAAGTTGGGCGCCGGCATCCACGCGAGGTGTCGTTATCCTACAGTTTTTAGATGGCTAGATCGTCGGAAAAAGTGGTCCGTGGCTAGCCGTTCAAGCATGCTCCTGATGGCGAGGGAATCGCTCTGAGTGGCGACCTCAGCCAGTATGGCGATGCTGTGTTCAAGGTACACCAGATCGGGAACCTCTGCATCTTCCACGGCGAAGACGGCAGGATTACTGGTAGGTTGCGTGCGCTCGGCATCGAACATGATCTCTTCCGAGAGCTTTTCACCCGGCTGCAATCCCGTGTATTCCAGGTGAACATCCTTGCCCACGCGTAAACCCCGCAACCGAATAATGCGCTCTGCGAGGTCACGGATCTTGATCGGCTCGCCCATATCAAGCATGAAGAGCTCGCCACCACGCGCAAATGCGCCGGCCTGAATTACAAGGCTGACTGCCTCTGGGATGGTCATGAAGTAACGCTCAACGTCCGGGTGCGTCACTTTCACCGGCCCGCCGGCATCGATCTGGTGGATGAATTCAGGAAGAGCGCTGCCCCGACTTCCGACCACATTACCGAAGCGCACCGCACAGAAAACCGTTTCCGTGTCCTGGTGTGCCCGAACCACGAACTCCCCGATGCGCTTGGAGAACCCAAGAACGTTCGCAGGTTGAACAGCCTTATCGGTCGAGATGAAGACAAAGCGCTCGCACTCGTTTCTCGCTGCTGCGCGACAGAGGTTCAATGTCCCGATCACGTTGGTGAAGACAGCCTCTTCGGGATGATCCTCCAACATTCCGACATGTTTGTAGGCAGCAGCGTGAAACACCACAACCGGCTTGTAGCGACGGAAGATACGTTCCATCTTGTGTTCGTCGGTGACATCGCCCAGCACCAGTGACAGCAACGCTTTATTGGGATCGTGGGACAGTTCGCGCTTGAGATAAAACAACCCCGTTTCGTTGTTGTCCAGGGCCACCACTCGAGCCGGAGTGAGGCTGAGTAGCTGGCGGCAGAGCTCAAAACCGATGGAGCCACGTGCCCCGGTAACCAGGATGACCTTATCGCGCAGGGTCGACTGCACCTCCGGACGCTCCAGGGCCGCCCGATCCGGAACACGGTCAAGCAAGTCGTCCAGATTGATGTCGCGGAGGCGCATCGAGGAATCGCCCATCATCACCTCTGCCGGGCTGGGCAAGATCTGAATTCGGGCGTCGGTATCTCGTGCTATGGCAAGGATGCGCTCGACCTCGTGGACGGACGCGCTGGGGATAGCAACCGCGACGATATCTACCTCGAACTCCGGGACAATGCGTGGAAGGTCGTCGATGGTACCCAGAACGGAGATACCATGAATGCTTTTTCGGCTCAGATGCGGATCATCGTCGAGAAAGCCGACGGGGTGCCTGTGCCACTGCGGGTTGCCAAGCAGGTCAGCCGCCACCAGCTGGCCGCCATGGCCCGCTCCCACGATCAGAACGCGAGCGAATTCTCTTGAGGAGCGGTGGCCCTGAAACAAGCGAGGCCACAGCCTG
>DASVZE010000584.1:0-2432 GCA_036391775.1 Chloroflexota bacterium
GGCTTTGCCAGTGAGGCTGTGCGGCTTCGCACCCAGTTTGCCTTTCAAGAGCTCAACCTGGAGCGGCTCGAAAGCGAATCATACGAGGCCAACCTTTCCATGCACCGTGCCCTGCAAAAGAGCGGTTACCAGAAAGTCGGCCACAGGCGGCATCACATGTTTCGTTCAGGCAGCTGGCACGATACCTTCATCTTTGAAGTGCTGCGTGACGACTGGCTGGCAGGCCACTTCTGACGCTGGATGTCGGGACCCCCGAGAACCGGTGTCATGAACCGGGTGGCGCGGCATACCTATTGCAGCGCCAAGTAGGGTCTGTGCGCAAGGGAGTGGGAGTGAGCGGGAAGATCCTGATCGTGGAGGACGAGCCGGATGTGGCGGATCTGGTGGCGGATGTTCTTCAGATGGAGGGCTATTCGTCGCATATCTGCACGGGGGAGACGGCGCTCGATGACGCGCTGCGCTTCAGGCCGGATCTCGTGCTGCTCGATTTGATGATGCCGGTCGTGGACGGCTTCGAAGTAGCGCGGCGCCTGCGTGCCAACCAACAGACCCACGATCTGACGATTGTCGTGATGACCGCCATGCACGACGCGGCGAGCCGGGCCCAGGAGGTCGGCACTCCCTACTTCATCGCCAAACCGTTCGACATCGCCGAGCTTCTGCGGATCGTCAATAAAGCCGCGCCCATCTAGCAGCGCCCATCCCGGACGTGAGCAGGCGCCGTTCTCCATACGTGTAAGGGGTATCCAATCCGTGAGCGAATCCGCATCCACACAGCGAAGCGCGCTCCTGATCATGGACGTTCAGCAGGGGATCGTCGAGCGCTATGCCGAGGGCGATGCCTATGTCCGGCGCCTGTCGGATGTCCTCGCCGCTGCGCGCTCGGCCGGCATTCGGGTGATATATGTCACCATCCGCTTCCGTGAGGGCTATCCCGAAATCAGTTCGCGCAACCGCAGCTTCTCGACCATGAAGCAAAACGGCCGGTTTCAGATGACCGATCCCGCGACGCAGGTTCATCCTGCCATAGCGCCCGAGCCCGGCGAGGTGGTCGTCACCAAGCTGCGGGTAGGCGCTTTCACGGGGAGCGATCTGGAGGTCATTCTGCGCGCGGGCAATATCGACACCCTGGTGCTGACAGGCATCGCGACCAGCGGCGTGGTGCTCAGCACGGTGCGCGCCGCCGCGGACATGGACTACCGTCTTATCGTGCTGTCCGATTGTTGTGCCGATCTGGATGAGGAAGTGCATCGTGTTCTCACCGAAAAAGTCTTTCCTCGCCAGGCGGATGTGATGACGGCGCAAGAGTGGATGGCCGGCCTGACCGGCGGCGCTTGAGGCGGGCCCAGGATCCGTGAGGAGTCGTCGGGACAATCGCGCGCCCATACCGAAAGGGTCTCCTTTCTCCCTCTCGGCGGATGAGCTAAGCGTGCTGCTGGAGGAGGAGCGATGTCCTCGCTCCGCCACATACGACCCTGTCTGGCTGCTGCGCCATCAGTTGCGGCCGAACGTGCTCTGGCTGGCGGAATTTCTGTGCGAAGTGATGGAGCTGATGTCTATCGGTTCCTTTCGGCGGAAATATCGGGTCCATACCCGATTGTGATTTCTCTCTCATCGTCATAGGTTGGTCACAGGTCGCGGGGAAAATACCGAGCGAGCGTTGCAAGGCAGAGAGACGCGGCGTATAGCTACCCACCTGTGACGCGCTGAGCCACTGATGAATCCCTTCCGTCACGGATTGGGTTTTTGCTGTGGCAGAGAGAAGGAGAATTATGGACGTTCACACGCGGGCGAAGGAAGCGAGCAGCCAGAGCCACGATCTGATGAGATCCTGGCTCTCGGCCCAGGAAGAGTTGAGGAAGAACTGGCTGGACGCGATGCGGGAGCTCGGTAGAACGCCGGGGAGCACGGCGTGGACCGACACCGTGGAGACATGGCAGCGATCCCTGACGCAGGCGCTGGATATGCGGACACAGTGGACCCGGCGCTGGGTCGGAGACCTGGCTACCAACGAGCGAGCCCCGGAGCAGCTGCGGGAGCAGATCGAGTGGGGGCAGGACATGCTGCAACGGTGGACTGACGCGGAGAAGGAGCTCTGGGACATCTGGTTCGGGGTCATGAAGAGCATGAGCCCCGCCATGAACCCCGGGGGCGTGGCCCGGACTGGCCAGACCGTGGCGCAGATCTGGCGTGATGGGATGCAAAGGCTGATCGACATGCAGACCGACTGGGCTGCGCGCTGGATGACGGGAACGCAGGAGATGTTTACAGTCGCAACGGGCGCTTCCGCGAGAAATGAAGACGTGGTCCCGTCAAAGCACACGGGTGAGGAGCCCGGACGCACGTCTATACAGGAAACAGCCGGCAGTGACGAGATCGCACCGGCTCGTGACGTAGACGTGCAGGGAGAAGCGGAGTCACGCGCGGGGCGT
>DASVZE010000585.1:0-2356 GCA_036391775.1 Chloroflexota bacterium
GGTCCCTGCGGGCCGGCGACCCAGCGGCCGATGGTCTCGTGACGGCGCTCAACCGATGCAATGCATACCAACGCGTGGGCTCAGCTCAACTCACTCCAGTTCCCCCTGTACGTTCATGCGCTCAGCTCAGCTCACTCCCTACCCCGGGATGTCTCGAACCACTCGGAATCCGCGGTGAAGGCAATCGGCGTGGACCGCAAGCCATGCGGCGATCGCGTGACTGGCCCTTACCGCTTCTTCTTCTTGCCCTGGAAGAAGCGGTTCACATCCTTGGACTCGCGGTTCATCTCGTGATTGACGTTCTTTGACAGGTTGTCCGCGTGCTTGCCAGGGCTCTTCTTGGGATCGACGGTAACCTGACGGAGCGTATGGTCCTTCTTCCGGGCGGTCCGAATCCTGGTGATCTCGTTCTTCGGCCTGGGGTGGTGACGCTTGTGGCGAACTCGCTGTGCATCGGCAGAGACCGTGATCAGCCCAAGGCATATAGAGACTACGAGCAAATACAGGGCCTTTCGCATTGCATTCTCCTATTCCCATCTCCGTTCGAGTCCGGCCAATGGTGACCCGAGACTTCGCGTTGATGAACCCGTAGAAGCTCCCTTGCAACGCACTGTGTCGCGCGATTGCAGGAGTGACGTCACCGTCCGTATGATCAGGCGCCCATCCTGTCTCAGACGCTCGTCGCTGAGCAGCTCGTCGCAGAGCCGTCATCAGAGCCGGTATCAGCGCTGAACGATCACACGGAAGCCCTTCGAGCGCTTTCTGGTGGCGTACACGTCCAGATTCGCCGACTGCGGCAGCTCATCATGAGGGGCCCACAACTTGGCGCCGTCATGGTACACCTCGACCAACCAGCCGAAGGAAGCGTCCCTCGTGCTGGTTGGATCGAGGGCTGCATTACGGATGCGCAGATGCGTGGTGATATTCGACCGCCATGCTGCGCCCCGCCTTCTGTCTCCACGCGCAGTGCGCCTCCGGGCACACGCGGCTCTGTGTGGCATGGCACGCCCCCTCTACTGGCTGGACCTTAGGTGGTATGGAGTGTTTCGAGCCGGTACCGGGGGAGCTTGTCGCCCCCCCGTAGACCGGCTGCCAGTTGTACCCTTGATAGGCAAGGTCGCTCGGTAACCGCAGCCCTCGCGGAGGGCCCGAAACTGAGACGGCATTGCTGCTTCTCTAGAGCGCGTGCCGCCATCCTTGCGCGGCGGATCCTGGAATCGTGCCGCTACTTTTGCACGATCGTGTTACCGGCAAGAGTGACTGCGGTCTGCGCCAGCAGCCTGCCATTCACCGTCGCGCCGGTGTTCAGCGTGATCGCGGTCTGCGACAGTACGCGGCCCTCCAAGTGCGCGGTGGTCCCAACGGTGACCGCGCCGCCAACCTGCCAGACGACGTTCTGGGCCTGCGCGCCGCCGGTCAGGATTACCTGTGTACCGGAGGATTGGGTGAGGCCCTGCGCTATCTGGAAGATCCAGACATCGTTTGCGCCGCCTGTGAGAGTGACGCTCGTCGGGATCGTAACCCCGGTCCCCCACTTATAGAGGCCGGCCGGGAGAATGAGCCCGCCTATGTTGCCGGCGCCCAGCTCTGTGAAGTCAGGCAATGTCCGTCCCGCCGCATTCGTGTAGGCGGCCTGCATGTCGCTTACAGCCGTGGTCAGGTTGGCTGGCGTCGGAGCCGCATAGTCGGCCGCGAATACTTGTCCAGTCACCTGTGGAGATGTCGAGAATTGACCGCTTGCGTCAAGGGTGAGTGCGAGGCCGGTGATGGCGCTCGCCGCGATCGGACTCACCCCAAGATTCCCAGTGATCGCGGACGTCGGAACGTTGGTGATTCCTGCTTTGGACAGAATCGCATAGTTGGCGGCTGTTCCTAGATTCACTGGCGCCGGACCATGACCGGCTCCACCCACGCCTCCGCCCGCGCCCGGGACTACCTGGCTAACCGCGGAGGATGTGCTTGCGTTGTGGCCGCCATCTCCAGCGTAGACCGCAGTGACGGAGTGCACGCCCAGACTGAGTGCTGATGTGGAGAATGTCGCGACGCCGCTGGCGTTCAGGGTGCCACTGCCGATAGCGGTCGTTCCGTCCTTGAAGGCCACGCTGCCACTAGGCGTGCCGCTCGAGCTCGTGACCGTCGCAGTGAAGGTCACCGATTGGCCGGCAGCCGATGGGTTAGGCGAGGAGGATAGGGTCGTCGTGGTCGAAGACGAGCTGCTGCTGCTGCCACATCCGGCCACCAAAGCGACCGGCAGTAATAGCATCAAGCACATTCCTAGTCCGGCATAACTGGCAAATCTGTTCATTCTGGTCACTCCTTTGGGCGCGCGTTGCCGAAAGCAGCGCGTTGCTGGCGC
>DASVZE010000586.1:0-3911 GCA_036391775.1 Chloroflexota bacterium
GACGTCTCCGCGGGCACGTCGGCGACCGTGACCTTCGATGTCAGCACGTCGCTCTACTATGCCGGACAAGTCATTCCCGACACGGCGAACGCCACGGTGGGCGGCTCGCCCACTCCGATCTATACCTCAAACCAGACAACCGTCACGCTGGCGAGCAACGCGCCACCGCCTTGCACCGGCCCCTGCAATCCACCGCCCTGCACAACGTACGGTGGGTACTGCTATCCTCCGACCTGCGGCGGCTTCTACTACTGCAACCAGCCTTGCAACGGCTACTACTACTACTGTGGAAGCCCCTGCACGGTCTACTACGGTCTGGGTTGCAGTCCTGGGTATCTCACTAACAGCGTCGCCACCATCTGCGGCACGGTGACCGCGTACACCCCGTCCAACGGTACAAACGCGGGCACGTTGACGATCAATGGTGAAACGTTTGCTTTAATGCCGCTCCTTGTGCCGTCGGGGATGGCAATAACAGCCGGAAGTGTCCTCTGCTTGAGTTTCACGGTCAACGGCAGCGGGCAGATTTCGTCGCTCGCTGTATCTACCAACATTTCCGGCGTGAACTACCTCTGCGGTACGGTGACGCAGTTCAACAACGGCTACATGCCGTATCCTGGCTACAATCCGTACCCCGGCTACAATCCATATCCTGGCTACGGCTCATACCCCGGATATGGTCCATACCCATACGCAGGCTATCCCGGCATGTATGGATGGGGAGGTCCGATGATGATCGGCGGCTACCCGTACATGGTGGGTAACGGCGCGTATTTCTCCTACTACCCGCAGTACGGCAACCCGTATTGCTTCGTCATGAACGGCGGTTACATCAGTGGGTCGTTGTCGGTGGTTCCCACCGCGGCTCACATAGCCGACGAGCCGGCAAGCGTGCATCGCTCGGGACGGTCGCTGGCCCTGTAATCGATCCCCACTCACAGACCAAGAGGGCGTGGCAGTTGCCACGCCCTCTTCGCATCTATTTCGTCGACGGTATGCGCGGTTTGCAATCCAACGCGCACCATCAGATAGAAAAATGCTGGCGGCGTTCTCACTTTGTCTTGGCGGCTGCGGCTTACGACTTTGCCGTCTACAAGATTGAGAACGTGGTTTGTCCGTGGCGGATGCGATGCGGGAATTGCACTGACACGTTCACAACCACAATGTGGTTGCTCGGCTTCTTGAGGTATTTTCCAACCCGATAGGATGCGCTGGCCCAACCGCCCGCGCCTGTCGTGGTCTGAATCTTCGTCGTCGTCCCACTCGGGAAGCGCAAGTGTATCGTGACCAGGCTACGGGCGTGACTATGCACCCAGATCTTCACTCGCTTGCCCACCGCCTGCTGGCGGGGAAGGACACTGACGTCGACCATGCCCCAGCCGATCCGATAGCTGGCACTCTGTGTGGTCGTTGCACCGTTTCTCACGGCCTGTACGATGACGGTTGCCTGAAGATCCGCGCGCGTTATCCGGTTTGGGCGCTGAACAAAGGTGTAGCGAGCGACACCGGACTGATCGGTGGCCGTGGTGGCAGTCCGCTCTTCCCCATCGGGAAAGGTGATCCGGATATGCAGGATAGTATCCGGGCTGGAGCGGATCACCACCACCTGCTTCGTGCCGGGTTTGACTCGCGGCTTGAGCTGCACGGTAAGGGGCGGCCCGGCCACGGTAGTTGGCGTCGCCGTGGCGGTAGCTGTACCGGTGGGCGACGGCTGCGCCGTGGCCGGTGACTTCGTTGGCACGGGTGTGACCGTGTTTGGAGCGGCCGGCACACCTGCTGCCGCCCGTGCCAGCGTGATCGTGCCGTCGCCGATAAAGCCTAACGTCGCTATATCCTGCCCCTGAGGGTGGCTGCTTCCTAGACCGGCAGCTTGTAGTGCTTTAATCGCCGCGTCCACGCTCAATCCCTGGTCCATCTGCGCAAAGAGGGCGGCACCATTGATGTATGTGTCAAAATCCTGCGCTTCATTGTTCCAGCTGACGATGACGCCCACGCCCTGTTTCTGCGCTGCCAGAGCAAAGGCGGCAGCCTTCAAAATGGCGCAGCCGTTGATAAAGAGGACAGAGTCGTGCGGGAACTGGCCCGTGTGTTTCTGTAGAAAAGCCGACGTGATGGCATAGTACGACTCGGTGCTTTCTCCGGTTGCCGTGCTCACCTTCACCTTCACAATGCTCCCATCCTGAATCATAGGAGCTAGTACCGTATCATCGGCATTGGTCACGACCTGACCGGTTGCAACTACCCCATCTCCAGTCTGTGTGGGATCGGAGTGAACCCGCATGTAGACCACGTTGTATTGCGACATGGTGGTCATGGCCTGCACCGTTACCTGATTGTCGTACAGGTAATCGACCTGGAAGCCTGCCGCCTTGAGATCCTGAATCTCCGGATCGCCGGCGTTAGCGCCGGGTCCGAGCTGCGTGGCAAACGGTTCGAGCACCAGAGCCCTGGGAGTGGAGGTCCGCGCATGTGATGCGTATGAAATGGTGGAAGCCGAACGCGCGATCCACCCCAAGCCTGCCAGGGCCACAATCAGGATCAGCAATAAGTGGCGCATTTGTACCGTTAAACCATCCGGAAAAAATTTTGGTAATCGAAGTGTACTCTATATAACGGTCTGGCGTTTGCTGAGTGACACTGTCGTATACTCGAAGGTTTGGAGCGGTGGCTTTCGGTTGACGCCATCCCTCTTCTCAGAGAAGGGTCATAATGGCGCAACGATCACCAGCATATCGCAGCTCGAGCGTAGCCCGGCCAACCGCAGAGCCTCGCAGGAGGCGCGTTGGGCGGCTTCGGCGTAGCCTGTTCCGGCTGCTGATTCTCGGAGTCTTGCTCGTTATCGCCGTCTCATACGCATTGCGCGTCTATGCACCCGGTCTGCGCGACGAAGCGCGGACCGTTCCGGCTCTGGTTCGTGGTCAGTTGACCACACAGGGTGCCTCATATGTGCCACTTTCCGAGATCGCTCCGTCGATGGGGCAGGCCATTGTCGCGATCGAGGACCGGCGCTTCTACGAACATCCCGGGATCGATCCTCTGGGAACAGCGCGTGCCGCCTGGGTCGATCTGACCACCAAGAATGTCGATCAGGGCGGTAGCACTCTGGAGCAGCAGCTGGCGAAGCGGACCATCGTGCACGACGATACGAGTCTGCACGCCAAGCTCAGGACCATGGCAATCGCATGGGCCATCGATCAAGAATTCAGCAAACGGCAGATTCTCGAGCTATATCTCAACGCAGCGTACTACGGACAGGGCGCGTACGGCATCAACGCGGCCGCGCATACCTATTTCGGTACGGATCCGGCACATCTCACTCTGGCGGAGTCTGCCTTTCTGGCTGCATTGCCGCAGGCGCCATCGGTATACGGCGCAAACCCGCGTTCCGTCACGGTCGTGGCTCGCATGAACACGGTGCTGCATGATATGGAGGCTATGGGCACTATCTCTCCGGCTCAGGAGCAGGTCGCGCAAAACACTCCACTCACGTTCGCCTTGCCGAATCTGTAAGACTGGTTTCAGTATCTCGGCTGGACCGTGGAATAGAGCTTGCTGTTATAGGCTGCAAGAGTATATGGAGGAGATTATGAATACTGACGCCTTGCCTGACGCGAAGGCGGCTCAAATGGCCGGAATTACCCTGATCGCCACTGTCATAAGCGCGCTGACTGCGCTGGTAGTTCTTTTCATCATTGGAGCCCGCCGCGGCCGCTCCGCGCGGAAACTTCAGCAGGCAGATGCCCGAGCGGCGCGCGTTCCGATTCAGCCGGCGGTAAATACGACAAGTGCCAGCACCATGCCTCCGCACTTCACCGAGGATCTTCTTGTGCCGGGACGCACCTTCACGGGGCCGGAAATTCTGCGCCAGGATGAGAGGCAGGGACGTAGTGACGAAGGCGTCTAGCTAGACG
>DASVZE010000587.1:0-2745 GCA_036391775.1 Chloroflexota bacterium
AGCAGAGACTCCGTAGGACCCATCGGTCCGGGGTAGAGTGCCACGACGTGCCCGACCTGGGAATTATGTGTGAAGAACACCATATCGACCGGGACCCGCAGATCTGCCCATTCGGTGTCGGTGAGATCAAGACCGTCGAGACGCAAGAAGCGCGTAGGTATCAGCTTGCGCGTTCCTGCTCCGGCTTCTCTGCGATCAAAAAGGATGCGGCAGGCCTGACAGACACAGAAAATCTCACGTGAGTTTAGATTCAAGAGGTGGCGGTGCATGGCCGGTATCGACTGACCGCAAAAGTCGCACTGTTCCTCAGCCGCCTGCCGCGACTCCTGTATAAGCTGCCTGAGTGCTGCAAATGGACTCTGCTGAGTCATACATCCGCCTTTTGGTTGTGCGCTTACGCCTGATCCAGAGCAATTTTCACTTCGCCGCTGCGCATCAGCAGCGGTACCGGATCAAGGTGAAGACCGTCGGCATCCAGGCAGCGCCCGGCTGCGCGTACGTCAAACCTATGCCGGCACCCGGAGCACGCAAGCTCTCCACCGGAGAGGACTCCAAGAGACAGAGGCTGCGAGCAATGGGGGCAAGAGGTTCGGTAGGCAAAGAACGTGTCGTCTAGCCTGCAGAAAAGAACCGGCTGACCTGATATCCGAAGCTCAGTCATCTCACTGCTTTCGAGCTGAAGGTCGCCAACGGCGACCCAGGCGGCGCCGTTACGTCTCGCATCAGGCGGCAGGAGGGACGAGAGGGGCACAAAAGAAGCAGCTGCCGGTGGCGGAGCCGTGACGCCTTCCGCATCGATACCATCGATGTCGGGACAGGCGGTTCGTATCGCTTCTTCGATCGCCAGCTTGAGGGTCATGGTCGACGAGGGGCAGCCCTTACAGCTTCCCTCGAGCCGCAGTTTGGCAATCCCGTCCTCGACGCCGAGCAGCTGAACGTTCCCGCCGTGGGACTTCAAGTACGGCCTCACCTCCTCCAGCGCCAGCATCACACGTTCTTCCGCCGTGAGCGGATGCAGGTCATGGAGAAGGAGGAGATGAGAGACGAGGTCATCCTTCGCCAGCTGATCGATGATAGATTGGCCCGAAAGATCTCCAGCTATAACGCCCATCATGCGAGCCAACCCTTCGCCGTACAGCAGTACAAGACCTTCTACGATCTCTGTGGCTCTGGCGCGTACGTTTGGATCCGTGAAGGAATCAAGCTCCTCGAGCAAGACGTCTATCCGGGCTGCTCGTTCGGCAAGCTCGCGATCGTCCACCAGCATGGGCACATATCCTCTCAAAGGAAGGCGAGGGGCGGACCCGAGATGACTTGTGGTCCGGGCCCACCCTGCCTCGCACTGCGTTTGCGGACTAGTGGTCCTCAATGCCTCCAAGCGTGGGGGAATGGAGCTTCTTCAAGACCTTTCCCTCGCCCAGATACATGTGGACGCCACACGGCAGGCACGGATCGAAGCTTCGTACCGCTCGCATGATATCGATTCCCTTGAAGTTATCCGGTCCGTTTTCTTCAAAGATTGGTGTTCCCTGGACAGCATCCTCGTATGGTCCGGGGGTGCCGAAGGAGTCGCGCGGCGATCCGTTCCAGGGAGTCGGGGGATACGGATGGTAATTAGCGATCTTGCCGTCGCGGATCACGAGATGATGTGAGAGAACGCCACGGACCGCTTCGTGGAACCCGCAACCGATTGCTTCATCGGGAACTTCAAAACTGGTCGCTACCTTGGTGTCGCCCTGCCGAACGTGCTCGAAAGCCCGATCCAGGAAATAGAACGCGATGGCGGCGGAGTAAGCAATGAAGTAGATGCGCGCTCGATCGCGTTCGATCGCGTTCGACCATTGCGGAATTTTCCACTCGAACTGGGTCTCCGGCGTGAGCGCTGTTTTGGGCAGGTTGATCAACACGCTCTGCCCTGTCGCCTTGACATAACCGGTATCGACCAGCCCTGCCAGAGCGGTCGCCCACAGTCGGGCAATCGCGCCGCCGCCTGTATCGAGCGCCAGATAGTCGTCCGTTCGCTTGTCGTACCAGCGTGGACTCATAACCCAGCTGTAGTTCTTGTCGAAGTCTCGTTTTTGTGGGATTGGAATGGTCGTCTGGTTCCAGGGGTGGCGCTTGTCGACAGGATTCCCCAGAGGATCGTGGGTAACGAATGTCTCCTGAGTAGCCCAGTCCTGGTAGTACGAGCTTCCAAGCAAAATGCGGATGCCGAGATTAATGTCGACCAGGCTCGTCGTGACAAGCTCACCATCGACCACGACACCGGGAGTGACGTACATGGCGTCCCCCCATTTCTGCATGTTGCGGTAGGTGTAGTCGCAGACGTTGGGATTCTGGAAAGAACCCCAGCAGCCCAGGAGAATTCGTCGCCGGCCAACTTCCTCGTATCCCGGAAGGGCATCGTAGAAGAAGTCGAAGACGTCGTCGTTCAACGGCACGATCTTCTTTACGAAATCGAGGTAGCGCATGA
The DNA here is from genome assembly GCA_036391775.1 of Chloroflexota bacterium. Taxonomy (GTDB): domain Bacteria; phylum Chloroflexota; class UBA5177; order UBA5177; family UBA5177; genus DASVZE01. The sequence continues at coordinate 2,474 of DASVZE010000587.1, forward strand.
GGCGAACGAGGTAATCAGTAAAGAGTTGCACGGTTGGTGCTGTGCCGACTCCACCTGGGTAGAGCGTGGAAGGGTGAACGTGACGTCCCTCCATCAGGCAGAACATCTCGCGGGTGACGCGGCTCCACTGGAGGGACTCCCGGTAGAGCTCGCCGGTAAAGGGATTGAAGGCGCGCATGATGTCGGCAATGGTGCGATAACCATGAACATCGGCATGCGGCGCGGGCGTCTTCTCAGCCTTGGCCAGCAGGCTCGGATTCGTCTCCTGCACC
>DASVZE010000588.1:0-4600 GCA_036391775.1 Chloroflexota bacterium
TGGGGATTTCACAGACCGGACGCTAGAAGGATGTCTGCAGACGGGCCGGAGATCGGGCCATTAACCGTCAGAGCTCGGTCGCGGGCGCGTTTCAACCTCTAGACGCTCAATCGCCGCAGCTCCCCCTCGCCGGAGGATAAGATCCCGGTAGAGCCCGTCGGCACCCTGGCTCTCTTCCGCCGCGATTGCCGCCAAGACGCGCTCTCGTTGGGGAGAGGAGATAGTCTGCTCCACAGAGCGGTGCTGTTGCGCGTAATACGCCACGCGTTCGGCGATCCGAAATGCATCCGCGTCCGTGAAACCGTCGACCTGTGAATCCCGCGCCATCGTCGTGATCCGCTCTCGCAACGAGGCACGTCGATCACGGCGCCGGATGTACTGGGTAGAACGGCTGAGCCACTTGAACATGAAAGATACCGTAGATACAGGTAGGTGAGGGAGGACACCGGGACAAGGAAGTGCCGGCTGTCTGGAGGGAGCAGTTGCGGTAGAAGCTCGTCCCGGTGCTACTTCCAGTAGCCCACATGGGGCCTGCCCGGATCAACGATTTTCGGTTATTTGTCAGGCAATGGTAAGCAGTTAGGGCTCATCTCGCCGCCGTTCAGCAACTGCCGGCAGAAACCTGCTCCTCCAGCGTACGCCGACAGCCCTCGGGGGCTGTCTCGATGCACCCTAGATGACGGGCGCGAACTGTGCGAGAAAAGAGTCGATCTGGTCTGCGGAAAAGCCGCGCCCCAGCAGCTCTGTGCGTGTAGCATCCTTCGAAACCGGAACATATGCGACCAGGACAGCCGCTGTCTTGGCGCCGCCGCATGGCCGTACAGCATAGGTTCCTGCTGCTGCCGGAATCAGCATGGACGAGTAGCGTGCCAGCCGTACTTTCTGACCTCCCGCCTCCACCTCGACCGGTTGATCCAGCGCGCACGCCGCGACCACACTATTGTAGGTACCGACGTTTTGGGCCTGTCCTGCCTCGATCATCTCCATGCAGAAGTATGGGCCGGCAATCAGAAAGGCTCGGTGTTGATGGTCATCGCGCAAGGGACGGATCTTGTCGCGGCTGGCGCGGTGGTAATCCAGCACCTGCCGCGCTTTGTCCACATGGAGCTCGCGGCTGTGCCCTTCCGCGTCCCTCCGGTTCCAGTCGTAGATCCTATATGTGACATCGCTTGTTTGCTGCAGCTCGTAGACCATAATTCCCCCGCCAATGGCGTGGACCATGCCGGCTGGGAGATAGATCACATCGCCTGGCTGCACCGCAATCTGGCGCAGGATCTTGTCAAGCTTCCCTTCCTGGACCAGACGCGTATACTCCTCCGGCGAGGTATCGCGCGAGAAGCCATAGGTGAGAGCTGCATTGGGAGCAGCGGCGATGACGTACCAGCACTCCGTTTTGCCGTACGGTTGATGCTCTAGCTCGTGGGCGAAGCGATCGTTGGGGTGTACCTGGACGGAGAGTGTGTCCTGGGCGTCGATCAGCTTGGTCAGCAGCGGGAACAGCTCATCGGAGCGTACATGCCCCATCAGGCCGGCCCCCATTTCTGCCCGAAGTTCACCGATGGTGCGGCCGGCGTAGGGGCCGTTCTCGACGGCATTTTCCTCGTAGATCTCCCATGACTCACCTATTGGCTTGTCGCGGGGAGCATCCTTCCCCAGCTTGCCGGTCAGGTTATGATCGCCCCAGATCCGCTCCACGAAGCGTGGCCGCACGAGCATGGGGTACAGAGTGCTCATGCTCCATTCTATTCGCCAAGTTTACTGAGGAAACCACGTAAGTGTACGGACTGTGGCTACGTCCCTGCCTTCTCTTTATTTTGCTGCTCGCTCTCAAATCCTCCGGGGCCGCTTGTTCGCCTTCAGGAAGGCTCCCAGGGCTGAAGCCATGGAGTGGAGGGCCAGCCTTCCGCAGCGGCCAAGAGCGGGAAGGCGGTGGCGCCATCGATCGATTCGCGCACGATGTCGGCGTGTCCGGCATGGCGTGCGGTCTCTTCGATGAGATGGAGCAGCACCCATCGCACCGACCAGGCATCGACATCGCTCGGGAACCAGGGAACACCTTGGGGAATCGGCACCGGCTGCCCCAAGTCCGGGATATCGGCGATAATCGCCTCGGTCTCCCGGGCAACCTCGTCATATCGCTGCAGCACGCTCTCCAGCGTTTCGTTCAGACCAAGACGGAAGCCGGCGAGGTAATCCTCTTCGTTAGTTCGGCTGCGCTGCAGAATCGTATCGGTCCAATGCTGCTCGGTCGCTGCCACGTGCTTTATCAGACCTCCAATACTGAGGGCGCTTCTGGTTGGCGTTGCGCGTGCCTGCTCGTCGGTCAGTCCGTATGCCGCAATTCGCAAGGCGTACCTCTGCTGCGCAAGGTAGGCGAGCAGTCCTTCTCGCTCATCAGCCACCGGGGGAGCTTGTCCTGGCATGGCACATACCTCTCGTGCGGAATGAGATTTCACGTTGCGAAGTCCATTCTCGCACTCCACCACTTCCTGGCGAAGACGGTCCGACTTTATTGAAAGCCGATGAATACAAAGGGGTGGTCCGGGATCGATCGATCCCGGACCAGTTGTCAGCGACGTTGTTGCTTTACTGTCCTGCCACGGCTACCGAGCTGTTGTTTGCCTTGTCGGGTGCAGGAAGGTACCGCGTGAGGGCCGCGCGGAGAAGCTCGCGGGTGACCGGCTTGGCGATGTAGTCGTCCATCCCGGCGGCAATACAGGTCTCTCGATCTCCCTGCATGGCATTTGCCGTCATGGCAACGATCGGCACATGTTTGCCGCTGCTCACCTCAACCTTGCGGATCTCACGTGTGGCGTCAAATCCGTCCATCTCCGGCATCTGGCAGTCCATAAAGACGATCTCGTACTTGTTGGGCATGGTGAGAGCTTTTACAGCCTGCACACCGTTGCTCACGATGTGAACGTTTTGGCCCAGCTTCTCCAGCTGGCGCATGGCCATGATCTGGTTGTTGGTATTGTCTTCCACCAGCAGGATGAGCCCTTTGCGTACCGGCGCGTCGGCTGCGGGATGCATCGGTGGCGTGACGGTAGGCCGTGGGACGTAAAGCGGCTGGGCCGGTTCGAGTGTGGGAGGCTGAGCCGGAGCGGGACGAGGCTGCAGTCTGATCGGCTCATCCTCCGACGGACGAGGTGCCGGTGTTCCTCCGAACGGTGTATGCACTCGATCTGTCGGGGCGGCTTCTCGCTCCTGTGGAACGGTGCCATAGAAAGGACTCTCCTCCGGCTGCGCCTCCGGTTCCCGCGCGGATTCCAACTCCGGCCCGGCAAGCGCCGACGAGATGGCAGCGGCCAGCTGAGCTCGCTTGAACGGCTTTGTCAGGTAGGCGGCAAATCCCGACGCCACGGCAGTCTCACCTTGCCCCCGCCTGTCACTGGCGGTGAGCATGATGACCGGCACATCGCTGACCTGCTGAAGCGCGGACCGGCCGAATTCGAGGCCGCTCATGTCTGGGAGAGCCATGTCGGTAAAGACGACGTTGTATGTGTTGTCGACCGCGTACGAGAGGCGCCGCAATCCTTCTCGGCCGGTGGCGATCAAGTCGCTTTCCATCCCCCAAGACTGGAGGACGCGCTGTACCACCTCTCGGCTCGTTTCGGATGGGTCGATCACCAGAGCACGCATTCCCTGGAAGTCCGGCGTCTGGACTGATTCCGGCGCAACCGTGGAGTACATGAAGCGAGCCGTGAACCAGAATGTCGATCCCTGTCCCTCGGTGCTGTTGACCGAGATGGTGCCACCCATCCCATCGACTAATCGCTTGCATATAGCGAGTCCGAGCCCGGTGCCGCCATACTTCCGCGAGTGCGACCCGTCTGCCTGGACAAACGGCTGGAAGAGACGCTTTCGCGCATCGTCCGAGAGGCCGATGCCCGAGTCGGACACAGCGAAGCGCAGTGTGATGTCGTTCTCGGCTGCCTCTTCGAGTCGGGCCTGAACAACAACTTCGCCGTGCTCGGTGAATTTGACGGCGTTGCCGAGCAGATTAAGCAGAATCTGGCGCAGACGCCCGGCGTCTCCCCGCAACCAGGGGGGAATGGCCGGATCGATGTAGGTCAGTAGCGTCAGCCCCTTCTCTCGCGCGTTGGCAGCTAGTAGCTCAGCGGCCGCTTCCACCACGGTAACCGGTTCAAAGTCGGCGCTTTCCAGTACCAGCCTATCTGCTTCCAGCTTGGAGAAGTCGAGGATGTCGTTGATGATGCGCAAGAGCTCCTGCGCTGAATTGCCGACGACGGTGACATATTCGCCCTGCTCCTGGTCAAGTGGCGTGTCGTGCAGCAACTCGACCATACCGATGATGCCGTTCATCGGAGTCCGGATCTCGTGACTCATGGTTGCCAGGAACTCGGACTTGAGCCTGGAAGCTTCCAGCGCCTGGTCACGCGCCTGTGCCAGTGCGAGCTCTGTTCGCTTGCGCTCGGTGAGATCAGTCGCGACCGCGATGGCGCCGACAATGCGATTATCTCGCCATAAAGGAACGTTGGTGTTCAGGACGAAGAGCTGTGCGCCGTCGGCAGCCGCGACGTGCGTCTCATAGGTGCTGGATTCTCCGTTGCGCTGCTGTTCCAGTGCAGTCTCCAGC
>DASVZE010000589.1:0-4305 GCA_036391775.1 Chloroflexota bacterium
ATACACCTGGCTTGTATCAGCTTGGGCGTTTCACAGCCGTTACCTGACCTGCCCACGTCATGAGCCGAGAAGTAGTCGGGCGCTTGCTCAGGGAAAGTGCGGAACTAGATGCCGGGTTAGCGTACGCGAAACATCCCTACAGGCACCCGTAGAGAGCGGTGGTGAGAGGCGTCCAGCGAGGATCCGCGCCGTGAAGAGTCGTGACGGTTCGGTTTGGCGTATAGCCGAATGCCATGCGAGCATCCAGGTCGCAGAAGCCGAGCGCACCGCCGGCACCCGGGTGTCCAAAGACGCGATCTCCAGGGGAGTAAGGACGAAGCTCGTTGGGAAGCATGAATCCGAGTGAAAAGCGCGTAGGCGCAAAGAGCACGGCATCCACTCCGCTCACGCGCTCGCGGGCCAGAGTATCGACGGTCTGCTGCAAGAGATGCACTCCCTCGACCGTACCACCCGCCGCCAGCACGCCGTACATCGTCGCCAGGGCTCGGGCGTTGGCATGTCCGTTGGAGGCCGGTATATCCGCTTGCCGCCATCGCTGCGTGTTGACCAGGCCCGGCTCGACCAGATCAGCCGGATTGGTAAATGCTCGCGCAGCCATAGACGTGGGATCCATTAGCGCTCGAGCCGCCGGCGCTTCCATCTGCGCTGCGGTCGGCGGCTCGGTTGGCGGCAGGTATGCGGCCTGTTCCGACAACCTCTCCGGCAACCCGATGAATAGATCGATCCCCAAAGGCGCCGCAATTTCGTCACGGACGAGATCGCGCACGCTACGGCCGTCCGCCCTCCGCAAGACCTCGCCAACCAGAAATCCAAAGGTCACAACGTGGTAACCGTGCCTCGTTCCCGGTTCCCACCACGGTTCCTCCGCAGCAAGAGCATCGGTCATCGCCGTCCAGTTGAAGAGCGTCCCGGGAGGCAGGGGCTCACGCAGAGCCGGCAGCCCAGCCGAGTGGTCGAGGAGCTGTGAGACCGTCACCTCCTCCTTGCCGGCTGCGCCGAATTCGGGCCAGTAGGTTACTACCGGCGCGTTGAGGTCGAGGAGTCCTCGTTCTGCCAGATGGTGCGCGCAGAGCGCTGCCACTGCTTTCGTCGCGGAAAACACATTGACTACCGTGTTCCGCTCCCATGGCTGCGATTGCTCCTCGTCCCTGGTGCCACCCCACACGTCCACCACGAGTCGCCCATCGACGGTCACTGCAAGCGCCGCCCCACGCTCGCGTCCGGCGGCAAAACTCTCCTCAAAGATCTCGGCGATTTCTTTGAACGCAGGGTCGTAGTGGCCGGCTAACACGGACACGTCAGTCTCAAATCAGGGCCCGAAATTCCTGGAGGATACGCTCAGCTGTTTGATCCACCACTGCTTCGACCTCGGAAGAGAGCCCGGCTCCGGCACTGAAGACTCGTCCCTCAATTCCGTACACGATCAACTCTTTGGGCAGCCGATCAAGCGCTCGAGCCAGCTCGATTACCTCGGCCACACCAACGCCGTGGGAGGATACATGTGAGGAGAAGATGCGTGGCAGCGGCTCGGCGAGAGCGTCGAAGCGAAGCACAGACCCATGCGGAGTTCCGCTGTGCACCGCATCGACCAGGACCACCGTGTCCCAGCCCTGCCACATATCGATCATCTCCACCATATCCCCGGTGACCTCCTCGATTAGCACACCATCCATGCCTGCCAGAGCTTGTGCACTATGGGCGGCCCCGCCAATCCCTGAGGTGGGGTCGGTAGGGGCCGGCTCCTGACGTGCCCGCCCCCGCAGTACCAAATCTCTCGGTGTGGCCGGGAGGACAGAGCACCCAAGAGGTACCTGCCTGCAGTCCCTACCCTGCCGATTGACGAGCCCTGGCATACCTGCGGCGCGAATGCGTCGAGCTACCTCGAGGCCGACCGTATCATCTCCGCGGTAGTCATTTCCAATTCCGAGCACCAGAAACCGGGAGGTCAAGCGGTACGTCGCCTAGCGATGGGCTGGGAGTGAAGGCTCATCGCCGGTTACTCAACGTCCAGATCCAGACGCAGGAAGTGGGTCGAACAGGAGATGCACGGGTCATAGTTGCGCACGGCCTGCTCGCAGCGAGAGGTAAGAGCATCTTTGGGAAGATCGATGTACTCCCTCACCACGCCCAGCAGGTCACGCTCGATTGTCGGCTGGTTCTGTGAGGTCGGCGGAACGATCTTGGCATCCACGATATCGCCGACGTCGTCGATGGTATACCGGTGAAACAGCAGACCACGCGGCGCTTCCGTGGCTGCGCGCCCCACTGCCGCGCGTGCCGGGACCGCGACGAACGCGTCGCCGGGCACCTCGTACTGGCCGATGATCCGAAGCGCCTCATCGCACGCGTACACGGTCTCCACCGCCCGCACGATGATGCTCTTGAAGGGGTTGCGGCAGGTTCGTCCCAGGCCACCCTCGCGCGCAGCTTCCTGGGCCAGTGGCGACAGCTGATCGAAGTTGAGGCTGAAGCGAGCCATGGGTCCGACAAAATAGGCGCCTCGATCCTTGATGACCGAGTGCAGTGCGGTCGAATGTTCGACATGAACTTCCTGGAAAACGTCCTCGTACTGATCGACGCCGATGTCCAGTCCTTTGCTCGATACGACGCGCCCCTCGTTGATGGCGTACTCATCCGGGTGGTGGAGCGCCACAAACTCGTAGTCTTGCTCGTAGTCGGGGAAGGGCAGAGTTGCGACCCAGCGCACCGTTTCCAGCGCGGCGTCACGTGCCCAGAGCAGTCTTTCAGCCAGAGGTTCGAGATCGGCTCTTGATGGAACTTTGTAAAAGCCGCCGACACGTACGTTGATGGGGTGGATCTCGCGCCCGCCGAGGAGGGTCATGATCTCGTTTCCCACCTTCTTCAGCTGCAGGCCGCGCTTCACAATATCGGGATAGTCTCTGGCCAGCTGGATCGAATCGGGATACCCGAGGAAATCCGGAGCGTGAAGCATGTAGATGTGAAGCGCGTGGCTCTCGATCCACTCACCGCAGTAGAGCAGCCGGCGCAGCGCGCGCAGCTGTCCGCCCACTGTCACTCCGCACGCGCGTTCCATCGCGTGCACCGAGCTCATCTGGTAGGCGACAGGGCAGATGCCGCAGATACGGGCAGTAATATCGGGCGCCTCGGTAAAAGCCCTTCCCTGGAGGAACGCTTCAAAGAAGCGTGCCGGTTCAAAGATATTCAGCGTTGCCTCTGTTACCTCGCCGTCTCTGATCCTGACGCGCAGGGCGCCTTCTCCCTCGACCCGCGATAGGAAATCGACCTTGATCGTCTTGGTTTTAGTCGTCATGTGCTTCACTTTCCGCCCGGAAGGGCTCTTCCAGAGCGTTGAAGGTGCGGAAAGCACGCATGAGACCGATGTCTTTCACGCCGAGGTGCTTCCACTGAACGGCAAGAGACACAGTGTTGGGTGTTTCCTTGGGGCCGAAACAACCGTAGCATCCACGGTTGTACGCCGGACACAGGGCGCCACAGCCGGCATGGGTCACAGGACCGAGACAGGGAGTGCCGTGTGCCACCATCACGCAGACGGTGCCACGCCGCTTGCATTCGACACAGACACTGTGGGGTGAAACATTGGGTTTGCGGCCGTGAAGGTGAGCGCTGATGACTTCGAGGAGCTGGTGCTTGCTCACAGGGCAGCCATGCAGCTCGAAGTCGACCGGCACATGGGCGGAGATTGGGGTGGAGGTGGACAGCGTGCTGATGTACTCAGGCTGCGCATAGACGACCGAGATAAATTCACGCACGTCTTTGAAGTTGCGCAGTGCCTGAATACCGCCGGCAGTGGCGCAGGCACCGATGGTGATAAGGGCTTTCGATACCTGGCGAACCTGCTGGATGCGCTCGGCGTCATGGGGGGTGGTGATAGAGCCCTCGACCAGCGAGATATCGTACGGGCCGCGGACCACAGCGCTCGACGCTTCAGGAAAGTTAGCAATCTGAACTTCACCGGCTAGAGCCAGTAGCTCATCCTCGCAATCGAGAATACTCAGCTGGCAGCCGTCACACGAGGCGAATTTCCAGACCGCAAGAGTTGGTTTCCTGGTGGCCATCTCACACTTCTCGCTTTCCCAGGAGCCAGGTCAGGCCACTGTATGGAAACACGGCTCCGTCCTTGCAGATAAAGGTCGGGCCAAACTGGCAGTGGCCGCAGTAACCGAGTGCGCATTTCATGTTGCGCTCCATAGAGAGATAGATGTCGTCAGGATGAACGCCGCGCTTCTGCAGCTCGAGCGTCATAAACCGCATCATGATCTCGGGCCCGCAGATCATGGCTATGGTATCGTCCGGATCAAAGCG
>DASVZE010000590.1:0-1595 GCA_036391775.1 Chloroflexota bacterium
GTTCCGACGACGATCGGCGCACTCGGCTTGCCGTACGGAGTATCAGCGTGAATTTCGTCGACATCCCGCAGTCCGCCCATCTGATAGATGCCTGAGCCGCCTATGACTGCGAGATCCACGTTTTCAGTCATGTCGCTCCTCTGCCACATTCTTCTGGGAGATCAACCTATCGACCTTCATCTGCACCCGCAGAGTGGCCTTGCCGCATTGGAATTCGTCGCCATCCGTGAGCACCGTGGGAGTTGTAAGCCTGATGGAGTTGAGGATCGTCCCGTTCGTGGAGTGCAAGTCTTCGATCCACCACTGTCCGTGGTGGAAACTCACTTTTGCATGCCGCGCCGAGATTGCCTCGTCCTCCAGGCGAAGGTCACACACTGGGTCACGTCCTAGCAGGACCTCTGACTGCGTGAACGTGCGAAAGAACGATCCAACACCCGGGGGGCTTACCTCCAATCGCAGTGCTGGCACACGAGGACGCATTGCTTGAAACCCGGACCGCTTGAGGTCCTGCCAGATCATCCACAATGTCAGGCACAGAAACAAATAGAGCGCAGATGCCAGGAGGATGCGGAGAACCAGGACGAACGGTCCACTCATTTTCCCTTTTTCTTCGGCGCCAGGGGAACGGAATGGATCACGGCGGTGGACCGGTCCGCGCCGGCATCACTGTGTGGCGATGTGCTCGAGAGATCGCTGCGGGATACGCTGTTATCCTGCCCGAAGATCAAGGAAACACCCGCCAGGGATATTACGTCTCCGGGGTAGAGCACAGTCTGATTCGTGCGCTGTCCGTTCACGAAGGTCCCGCCAGTGGAGTTTAGATCGAAGAGCACGAAGCGGCCCTTGATGGCCCGAAGCTGCGCGTGAGTGCGGGAAACACGCGGGTCGTCGACAACAAGTGTGTTGTCCAGGCGGCGACCAATGTTGACGACCGGCTGGGTGAGAGGGAACACCTTGACGCCCTCCACGATAACGAACGCATTCTCCGGGATGCCGTCCTCCTCGTGTTCGCTGCTGTCGCCGGTGGTATCAGTCTTCATATCCTTTGTCTCCGCCAATGACTGGACCCTAAAAGATGCGATACAACTGAAGTCTCCGGGCACCATGCCAGGATCCTCGGCAATGCTGATGCTCGGGCTCACGTCGAAGCGCACATTGCTCTGCTCCGCTGTCGTCTTCAGGATTTCGGTCAGAATGCCAAGAACCTCCGGGTTCTTCCAATTCGCTGCAGTCTTCGGGTGCGCCAACAGCGTGTAGGTATTTGGGGCGACCAATTGACCTTGCTCGTCTGGAATGGCGCCGGAGTTCATAGCGACCGTGAGACGCTGCACCAACCGATCTTCGGCTTTCTGTCCGGGCAGCGCATTAACCAGGCGCACCTCAATCAGCGATTGCAGGCGCGCTTCTAATTCTTGCAAATTCATATCTCGGAGTGACCTATAGGCGTGATTATACTGCCTTCGCTCCTATCCCCGCTCGGCCTAGCAGGCAACGCCGCAGGTGAGAATCCGGCAATCATCACCGTTCAAACGGGGAATCTGAGCCCTCCCTCGGTGCTGAATCGACGCGGCGTGAGGCCTAGGCGGGCTGTGCCT
>DASVZE010000591.1:0-7019 GCA_036391775.1 Chloroflexota bacterium
GGCTCTGCTCACGACATCGGCCTTTATTCAGCTGGCGCGGCTGATCAGCACTCGGCTCCAGACTACTCCGTGACTATGTAGCCGCCCGGCTACCAACTACCCAGAGAATCAGTTGTCGGCGTCGTCCACCCTGCGGGGTATATGACATATGCAGTGCCATTCGAGCCTGTCTGCCACACGGTTTCGAGATCGGATCGCCTGTATACGATCATTACCTCTGCGTCGGTAGAGGCCGCCGGGTCATTGGATATGGCGTCTCCCGAAGATGTAAATCCACGCATGAAGAGCTTAGGCCCGCCCGACTCTTTGACGGGCTCGCCAGGAAGCTGTCCATTGCTGAATGCGACGCTGATAATGATCGGAACGCCGACTTTGATCCACTGCTCGATTTGACGCATGGAATACATGCGGGTCACAAATGCGGTAAGTCCGTAGCGCGCGGCATACGCTGTGTGAAACGGCCAATTACCCGTCCCACCGTAGGCGTAATCGTATGTACCCTCGGCGGCAGCCGGCACCGATTGGTTGAGATCCTTCTGGTTTAGCACGTTCGTCCAGTAAGCCATGACCATGCTAAACGGGCTACGTGTACAACCGCAGGTGCGCGTGCTGCTGACGCGGCGAAACCAGGTATGCTCGCAGAGACCCATGAATATCAGTGGCGAGTTTGATGTCGACGCGGATCCGCTGTTGGTGTGGGGTGTCGTGATGGATCCCGACACGCTCTGCCGTCTGGCTACAACCTGTACGGGAGCGCGGCAGATTGATGAAACGCATTGGGTGGGAACAATCCAGACCAGAGTCACCTTGATTACGGTCACGGCGCAGATCTGGGGTGAGCTGATCGAGGCTGTGGAACCTGAGCGTCTCCTCATCGCGTTTAAGGGTGAGACACGCGGGTTGCCGGGATCGCTACATGGCACAGCCCTTCTCAACCTTGGTAGCACCGGGTGCGCGACCAGGGGACGATACACCATAGAGATGGACGTTCTGGGAAAGCTGGGGAGCCTTGGACAGCCATTGTTCCAGATGACGGCTCAGCGACTGGCTCGAGGTTTTGCCGCAAAGGTGTCGGACTACCTGATCGGCCAATCCAACACGTAAGACGTGCCCCCGCGGATGGCCGGACTTCTCGTTATACTCACTTCAGGTGGCCCAAAAAGCGGCCGATACCTGTAACCACCCCGTAGCAAGCGATACACGATGTTCCACCTCAGATACTCCCCTGGGTACTTCGTACCCTTCATTCTCGTAGCCGTTATTGCCTCGACCGCCCCTGGTACCATCTGCAACACCCGAGCCGTAGTCGCTTCGGAGCGCACCCCGAGGAGCGACGCAGCACGGCTGAATCCACCACTTCTCGGTTCATATGCCGCACTGGGAGATTCCGTCACGTACGGCATCGGAGCTACCCCCCACACCAGGGGGTATGCTTACCTGGTAGAGAAATCGCTCCATGCGCGTCACTTCGTTGACACCGGCATTCCGGGTATCACCATCAATGCCGGCTATACGCTGGAGCTAAGCAGTGCGCTGGCCATTCGTCCCTCACTCTGTACAGTGTTTTTCGGCTACAACGACCTGGCTGCCGGCGTATCGCGCTCCTCGTTTTTGTCTGACCTGTCGGACATGGTTGCAACCCTACGACGAGCACACTGTCAGGTGTTGGTGATTGGCCTTCCCGATCTCTCGTTAGTTCCATCAGCACACGTGCCGCACGTGCATACGACCGTCGTATCGTGGAACCGTGGAATGAGCCAGGTGGCGGCAAGGAATCATGCGTACTTTCTCGATCTCAGTAAGTACGCGCACGAGCTGGCCACTCACCGCAACTACATTGCGGCGGACGGTCTCCATCCCAGTAACCAGGGGCACTTGCGGTTGGCCCAGTTGGTTGCCGCCGGAATCCTCCGCGACAAGATATGGCGGACTAAGTGAGTAGCTTGCCGGCATCTCGCGCTACAGACGTTGAAGCGATCGACTACTTACCCCTTCAAGTGTGCGACGTCGAAAAGCAGGTATCTCTCGGTCGAGAGATCATTACCATCTTGCGCGGAGTCTCATTGGAGCTTCTTCGGGGAGAGATGGTAGCCCTTATGGGACCGTCCGGAAGCGGCAAGAGTACGCTTCTTGGTATCGTGGCGGGCCTCGACCGCCCGACTTCAGGGCAGGTCCTTCTGGACGGAATGGATATTAGCGATCTGTCGGAGCGCCGGCTGGCAGCGCTGCGTTCCCAGAAGGTTGGAATGGTATTCCAGTCCTATAACCTCATTCCTACGCTCACCGCGTTGGAAAATGTCCAGCTTCCACTCTTTGTGCCTGGCCGGAACGGTCATCATCCCGATCGAGCCCGTGATCTCCTGCAAGAAGTCGGCCTGAGTCATCGGTTGTCCCACCGCCCATCACAGCTCTCCGGCGGAGAGCAGCAACGGGTGGCAGTCGCTCGGGCTTTGGTCACCGATCCACCCTTGTTGGTGGCGGACGAACCCACAGGCAACCTCGATAGCGAGACCGGAGCAGCACTGATGGACCTTCTGCTCGATCTGCGTACCCGGCGCGGCACCAGTATTTTGATCGCCACTCACAACAACGCGGTAGCGGAACGCGCGGATCGCGTCTTGCGTATGCGTGATGGTCAGCTAGTTTCGTCATGAGACCAGGATTCTGGCTCTCGTACCAATCACGCTCGCTGATGCGCGGAGGAAAGCGAGCCCTTTTTGCTGCCATCTGTATTGCTGTCGGCGTCGCCGGAGTAGTTGCTCTGCAGACCGCTTCCCTGAGTATTCAAAACGCGCTGACGTCGAATGTGCGCGCAGCAAACGGCGGTGACATCTCCCTGACAACAGACGCGTCGCCACTCTCGAGCACAGATCTGAATGTATTCAAGAGACTCAAACGGAGCGGGCGAATTACTTCCTGGACGGCTATCTACACTGACCACGCCACGGCAGTGAGCTCGAAGCACGAGCTAGTCCCATTCGACGTGAACGTTGTAACGGCGCCGCCGTATCCGCTGGGCGGACAGCCGACCTTTGTTTCTCCGGCAAACGGAAATGTGGCCAGGCTACTGCGTCATAGAGGGGACGTGCTCGTGACCTCGGTTCTGGCGCAGGAGCTCAATGTGGGCGTCGGCAGCCGTCTTACAGTGAACGGGCTCGGCGGGCAGGGCCTCAATGTCACCGTACGGGGCATTCTTTCAGAAACGAACTTCGAGCATTCTTCTGCCATGACGGTCGAGCAGCGGGACGCCCGGACTATCTCGACTCAGGCTCCACAGTACACCGCCGTCTTCGCCAACATGAGCGGTTCGCCCACTGCTGTGGCAGCAGCTCTGCGCACTGCGTTTCCCACTGCCACAGTCCAGACAGTCGCTGAGGCGCTCCAGGCCGACGAGCAGCAAGTTCACGATTTCAATCAGTTCATGCTTCTTGTTGGACTCCTCGCTCTCTTGATTGCCGGCATCGGCACCTTGAATGCAATGCAGTCGATGCTTGCCCGCCGGCGTTTGGAGATCGCGATGCTCAAGACTTTTGGCTTTGGAGCGGGAGCACTGTATGTGCTCTTCGGTGGAGAAGCGGTCATGATTGGATTCATAGGCGGAGTGATCGGCACTGCTGCCGGAGCCGGCGCAAGCAAGGTTGTTAGCGATGCACTCGCTCGCGCCGAGGCGCTGCAGATCGTCTACGTGCTGGACACAAGAACCCTTATCGCCGGTGTGGCGCTGGGAGTGGGTGCAGCGTTGGTATTCGCCGTTCTGCCGGTAGTGCAGGCAGCCGGAATCCGTCCCATAGAGATTCTGCGCGAAGGGAGCCCCGCATCAGCTCGCGGATGGTTCCAGACGCTGTTCCTGCTTGCTGTGGTACTGTTGCTCTTTGCAGCTTTGGCTGCATACATCCTGGGTGACACTCTGCTGGCAGTCGAGCTTACCGCCGGAGCCTTTGTCATATGCGGTGTCTTGACCGGCGGCTTCTCGCTGGTTATCGGGTGGCTGGGTAAGCTTGGCCGACCGGTCAATCGCGCCGTGGGGACCGTCGTACTGGTGGCGCTGCTTGCTACGACGATTGTTGCCTGGGTGAAGATCCCCTCCATCGCTCCGATCATCGCGCTCGTCACGGTCTTGTGGGCGGCGACGTTCTTGCTGCCCCGAGGCGGACTGCTCGCATTGCTCATTGCCGCACGCTCACTCAGCCGGCGCCGCACACGAACATCTGTCACACTGGTCGCTTTTCTGGCTGGTGTCCTTGCTATGGCGCTGACCCTTACCGTGGCTCTTAGCTTGCAAAGTCAGATCAATCAAGTTCTCGCCGCCTCCGGTTCCACCAACCTGGTCGCGATTACCGGTGCCACTACCCAGAGCGCCGTCACTCGTGCCTCACAGCATCTACAGGGCGTGAAGCAAAGCCAGACCGTCACTGTTATTTCGACCCGGCCCACCCGCATTAACGGTGAGCCGCTGGCGTCGGTCATCGGTCCTGCTCCGGCCGGAGCCGCGGGAGAGTGGGACGAGGAACGCGGCCGGCTGTTGGGCGGAGTTACCGGATACGACCTACAAAACGGGCAAGGACCGGCCAATATCAGCGTGGAGCTTGGCCGCCCGTTGGGACCGCAAGACGCGGGCACAAACCACGTGCTGGTGCGCAGCTCCCTGCTTGGATATCCCTTCAACCTGCAGCTTGGAGATAGCGTGACCTTGCATGAGCCGGGCTCCAATACGGCGCGCACTGTACGTATCGTCGGCTTTTATCACCGCAGCGTGCGGGTACGGAACTTCGGGACGTTCTTCACTCCGCCCGTGATCGGAGATGCAGCGCTGGCACGATCTCTTGGGGGGTCAGATGCGCAGACAGTCGTTTCCTTCACAGTGGATCCAAAGCATCTCTCCCAGGATGCCACCTCACTGCAGCGCGCGGTGCCGGGAGCTCTGGTCATCAATGTGGGAGACCTGAAAGCAATCGTGGAGACGATCCTGAACGAGCTTTTGAACCTCCTGGGCATAATTACAGCCCTTGTCCTTGGCGCCGGGCTCGCTGTGGTGGCGAACGGAGTTGCACTGGCCATGCTGGAGCGTCGCCGTGAGATCGCGTTGTTCAAGGCCATTGGTTTTAGCCCGGCAAGTGTGCTGCGCTTCGTATTGGTCGAGAATGCCTTCCTCGGAACTCTAGCAGGTGCCGTCAGCGTGCTGGCTACTGCCATAGCGCTTGGACTTCTATCGCATTACGCTCTGCAACAGGCCATCGGCTTTGACCCCACCGTGGCGATCCTGGTTCTGCTGGTGGCGTCCCTGCTTGCGATGATCACGGCCTTTCTCGCCGCTCGTGCACCCGTCAGCGTGCGACCGATTGAGGCGTTGCGAAACGAGTAGCAGGGCGTTGGCACTATCTTTGAGGATCGCTGCGGCCAGCGATAGGTTATTCGGCCGGCGCCTAACGTTGTGGTAATCGCTTGATGTTTGAGACTCCTGATGCTCGGCGGAGAACAAAAAGCGCCTGGCGATCGCGCGTGCTCTGATGTCGACATGCCTCCTCGGATTGGCCACTGGCATCGCGGTGACGGGCTCGGTAGCAGGCGGCGTGGCGGACAATACCTCGGATATAAGGATTCAAACCGATCGATTGAGCGAACGTCTGAACGCAGTGTTCGATCTCCGAGAACCGGCGAGGGCTGAATGAATCAGCCTGGTTTCTCTCCCTACCTGCACTTCGACCGGAGCGATTGGGCACGTCTCCGGGCTGCGACCCCCCTCACTCTGTCCGAAAGCGATCTGAAAGCTTTGCAGGGCATCAACGAACAGGTATCTCTTCAAGAAGTGGTGGACATCTACCTGCCACTCTCCCGTCTGCTCAATCTCTACGTCGGGGCCACACAGGGTCTGCACCATGCAACCGATGCCTTTCTGGGAAAGCCAGGCGCAAAAGTCCCATACGTCATCGGATTGGCGGGCAGCGTGGCTGTGGGCAAGAGCACAACCGCTCGCATTCTGTGTGCCCTGCTGGCACGCTGGCCCAATCATCCGACCGTCGATCTAGTCACGACAGATAATTTTCTCCTTCCCAACACGGTGCTGGAGTCACGGGGGCTGATGAACCGCAAGGGCTTTCCCGAGAGCTATGATGTGCGCAAGCTTATCCGCTTCATGGCGGATGTGAAGTCCGGCAGACAGGACATACAGATTCCTGTATACTCGCACCTCCAATACGATATCTTGCCCGACCGTTTCGTGACCGTGGGCAGTCCGGACATCGTCGTTGTCGAGGGGTTGAACGTCCTCCAGTCGCGGGATGGAAACCCTGACCGACCTCTGCGCGTGTTTGTCTCGGATTTCTTTGACTTTTCGATCTTCGTCGATGCCGACGAAGTAGACATCGAGCGCTGGTATGTCGAGCGATTTCTCACTCTTTGCGACACTGCTTTTCGAGACCCGTCCTCATTCTTCCGCCGCTACGCGAGCCTCTCGGTCGAGGAGGCTATTCAGACCGCGGCCCATATCTGGCGCGACATCAACGGCCCGAACTTGCATTCCAACATCCAGCCTACGCGCGAACGTGCGCGACTGATTCTCCACAAGGGACCAGATCACGCCGTGCAGCACGTCTTGCTGCGAAAGCTGTAGACCAACTCGGAGGATCAGACCGGTACTTGACCAAATGAGCGTCGCGGGCGGGAGGCGCCGAGGATCACAACCTGTTTTTCGTTTGCTCAGCCTTTCGCCTGGGAGCCTGCCGGCTCAGCTGATTGTCCTCCTGAATGGCTCGGCTGGGGCACGATGCGGATGTACGGCTTGGGCGCCTTCCAATCGCCGAAGAGCTCCTTTGCCTGCTCATCGGAGACCGAGCCCGCGATGATCACGTCCTCGCCAGGCTGCCACTGTGCCGGCGTCGAGACCTTGTGGTTCGCGGTCAGCTGCAGCGAGTCGATCACACGCAGAACCTCATCAAAGTTGCGGCCGGTGGTCATCGGATAGACCAGGACCAGCTTGATCTTCTTGTCCGGTCCGATCACGAAGACGTTGCGCACCGTCT
>DASVZE010000592.1:0-4512 GCA_036391775.1 Chloroflexota bacterium
GATACCCGCAATCGCCCTCATTATTCTCGCGGCCATCATCGCCGTGCTGATGTACAACAAAAAGATGCGCGCAGCGGCGGTTCCTACCTCCGAGATCCTGCGCAGGGTCCCCGTAACCGTCGCGCCGGTGTCGATGCGCCCCTTGCAGGACACGCTGACGCTGGTGGGGACAGTCTACGCCAATAACGATGTGAATGTGATCTCCGAGACCCAGGGGCGCATCACCAAACTGCATGTGGCGGTGGGCGATTATGTGCGTAGCGGCGGCATTCTGGTGCAGGTCGACGACGAGCTGAAGCGGGCCGCCTTCTCGTCGGCCGAGGTGAATTTTGACAGGGCAAAACGGGACTTCGACCGGTACGATGCCCTGTTCAAGAAGAAGTCCATTACGGCGTCGCAGTATGAGGCGGCACGGCAGACGTTCAAGAATGCGGAGGCGCAGTTCATCGTCGCCCGGCGTCAGCTGAGCGATACGCGCATCACCTCGCCGATCTCCGGCTGGGTGACGTCCCGCCCGGTGGACCTGGGTGCCATGGTCCAGCCCGGGACGATGGTCGCCAACGTCGTCGATATTTCGACGCTGAAGGTGAAGTTCAGCGTCGCCGAGCGTGACGCATTCCGCCTGAAGGTCGGCGACCCGGTGCACGTGACGACGGAGGTGTACCCGGGAACATCATTCACCGGCCGGCTGTCGAGCATCGCGGCCAAGTCGGACGACGCCCACGCGTACCCGGTGGAAGTCGCGCTGGCCAACAGCAAGGAGCACCCTCTGAAAGCGGGTCTGTTTGCGCGGGTGGCCTTCATGTCGGCCTTGAGCGATACCGCCCTATCCATCCCCCGCGCGGCACTGATGGGGAGCATCAAGGACCCGCAGGTGTTTGTGGTCAAGAACGACACGGCCCGGCTGCGCCAGATTGTGGTAGGCGATGTCGTGGGGGACCTGCTCGGCATCAGGCAGGGATTGCATGAAGGAGAGACGATCGTCCTGAACGGCCAGAACAACCTGAAGGACGGCGCGGGCGTTACCATCGTGCGGTGACGCCGGTCTATCCTGCGTCTGCGTACTCACAGAAGGAATCGGAGAGCTGCAATGACACTGACTGAACTGGCTATCAAGCGGCCGTCACTGATCGTGGTGCTTTTTGCCGCACTGGGCGTGCTCGGCATCTTCGGGTACTTCCAGCTGAAATACGAGCTGTTGCCCAAGATCGCGCCGCCGATCCTCACCATCACGACCCCGTATCCCGGCGCGTCGCCCAGCGAGGTGGAGAACAATGTGACCAAGCCGATTGAAGACGCGGTCTACGGGCTGGATAAGATCTCCTCCGTCCGCGCGGCGTCTTCGGAGGGCGTATCGATCGTCACGGTGGAGCTGGAGCAGGACGCCAACGTCGATTTTTCGCTCCAGGATGCGCAGCGCAAGGTCAATCAGATCCTGGCCACCCTGCCGAAAGACATCAAGTCGCCGGTGGTGACGAAGTTCGCCCTGGACGAGGTGCCGGTGCTCCGCATTGGCGTGACGAGCACCATGCCGTCCCGGGAGTTCTACCAGTTTTTGAAGGACCACGTACAGCCCAGCATCTCCAACGTTGCCGGGGTGGGCCAGGTGATCATGGTGGGAGGCGACGAGCGTGAGATCCGCGTCAACCTGGACATGCAGAAGCTTCGCTCCTACGGGCTCTCCATCAAAGGCGTGAACGACGCCATCCGCAATGCCAACATGGAATTCCCCACCGGCAATCTGAAGGACGGTGCGGCGCAGTACGTGGTCCGTGTCGCCGGCAAGTTCAGCAGCATGGAGGAGCTGCGTAATCTCACCGTGGGCCGGTCGCGGCAGGGAGCCCAGATCAGGCTGGCGGAGGTTGCCGATGTGCAGGATGGGACCAAGGACCTGGTCAACACGAGCCGGATCAACGGCAAGACTTCCGTGGGGATCCTGGTGCAGAAGCAATCGGATGCGAACCAGGTGGAGGTCAGCAAACTCGTCCGCACGGAGCTCCTGAAGCTTCAAAAGAACTATGCCGACATCGGGTTGACCTTTGACATCGCGCAGGACGGATCCACCTTCACGCTGGATGCTGCGGATGCTGTGAAACACGACCTCACCCTTGCCATCATGCTCGTTGCGGCGGTGATGTTCCTGTTCCTCCACAGCATCCGCAACTCTGTCATCGTCATGATCGCGATCCCGGCGTCGCTGGTGTCGACCTTTCTCGGCATGTGGCTCTTCGGATTCACGCTGAACCTGATGACGCTGCTGGCGCTGTCGCTCGTGATCGGCATCCTGGTCGACGATTCCATCGTGGTCCTGGAGAATATTTACCACCATCTGGAGAAGGGGGAGGAATCCCGCTCGGCGGCGCTCAAAGGACGCAATGAGATCGGCTTTGCCGCCCTGTCGATCACGCTGGTGGACGTGGTGGTCTTCGTTCCGCTTTCCCTGACGAGCGGCCTCATCGGGAACATCATGCGGCAGTTTGCCGTCGTGGTGGTGGTTGCGACGCTCATGAGCCTGCTGGTCTCCTTCACCGTGACGCCGATCCTGGCATCCCGCTTCTCCCGGATCGAGCGGATGACGCGCGGCTCCGTGCTCGGCCGGTTTGCGCTCTGGTTCGAGCAAAAGTTCAAAGAGCTGACGCAGTATTACCTCGGGTTGCTGCGGTGGGCGCTCGCCAACCGGGGCAAAGTGGCCCTGCTGACCCTGGCGGCGTTCTTCGGCGCGCTGGCCCTGCCTCCGCTGGGCTTCATCGGGAACGAGTTCATCACGCAGTCGGACCGCGGGGAATTCACCGTGACGCTGGAGCTGACGCCGGGGGTGTCGATCGAGCAGACAAACCAGGTGACCCGGCAGGTGGAAGACCTCATCGCGCAGGTGCCCGAGGTGAAAAAGGTGTTCACCAACGTGGGCGTTTCCAGTGAAGGGCTGCTTGGACAGACGTCCAACAACAACTCGGAGCTGAACATCGCGCTGGTGCCGAAGGAGCAGCGGGTCAAGAGCACCGATCAGGTCGGCCAGGAGATCAAGGCGATGATCCAGCAGATGCCGGGGATGAAGGTGCGCGTCAATCCGATCGGTATCTTTGGCACGGCCAATCAGACACCGATTCAGATCGTCGTCGAGGGGACGGAGTTGTCCGACATCAACAAGGCGGCGGAGACCGTCTCGGCAACCCTCGCCGGCATCGCGGGCACCACCGACATCCGCCTTTCCTCGGAGGAAGGAAAACCCGAATCGCGGGTGGTGATCGACCGGGACAAGATGGCCCAGCTCGGCCTCTCGGTGAACGATGTCGGCTCGACGCTGCGCGTGGCGCTCAGCGGCGATGACGATTCAAAGTTCAGAGATGGACAGAACGAATACGACATCAGGGTCATGCTCGACCAGTTCGACCGTACCAGTGCGGAGGACCTGGCCAACCTCGTCTTCACGAACAGCAAAGGGGAGCAGATCGAGCTGCAACAATTTGCCAGCGTGTATCAAAGCAACGGTCCGACCAGGCTCGAGCGGCAGGACCGCAACTCGGCGGTCTCCGTCTGGTCGCAGGTGATAGGGCAGCCGAGCGGGACGGTGGTTGCGGCGTTCCGCAAAGCGATCGACGGCAAGCTGCCCAAGGGAATTTCCCTGACCTACCTGGGCGACGAGAAGAACCGTTCCGAGGGGTTCGGCAGTCTCGGCCTCGCGCTCCTGGCGGCCATCATCTTCGTATACATGATCATGGTGGCGCTGTATGATTCATACGTCTATCCGTTCGTGGTGCTCTTTTCGATCCCGGTGGCCATGGTCGGCGCGTTTCTTGCGCTCGCCCTGACCGGTAAATCGCTCAGCATCTTCTCGATCCTGGGGATCATCATGCTGGTCGGCCTGGTGGCCAAAAACGCGATCCTGCTGGTCGACCGGACGAACGAGATGAAGCGGCAGGGGCTGGGCACCTTCGAGGCGCTGCTGGAGGCGGGGCAGGCCAGGATACGTCCGATCTTTATGACGACCCTCTCCATGGTGATCGGCATGCTCCCGATCGCGGTGGCGGCCGGGGCGGGGTCTGAATGGAAGAGCGGGCTGGCATGGGCGCTGATCGGCGGACTCACGAGCTCCATGTTCCTCACGTTACTGCTGGTACCGGTGGTGTACTCCAAGGTCGACGAATGGCGATCGACCATCCCGGCGTTCTTCGAAAAGCCCTCAGCGCTCTTCAGAAAGTGGCGGGAAGCGCGAAGGGCCAGAAAGGAGAGCACGATCGGGGGTGTGCCGGCACTGGAGATGCGCGAAGCGAAGTAGACGAAGTCTCAGATGAGCCAACCGGGGGCGAAGCGATGCTTTGCCCCCGGTCGTGTTTTGCGGGCAATGCGAGGGAATTCAGGCAGATGGGCGCTCGGGGGAGCGCAACTTCACTTCGCCTTCAGGTTCTTCAGGGATTGGATGCCCGAGGGGCTCTGAGGGTTCAGGGCAACGGATTTCTCATAGTTCTCGATCGCCAATGTCTTGTCCCCCTTCTTCGCGTACGCTTCTCCCAG
>DASVZE010000593.1:0-3732 GCA_036391775.1 Chloroflexota bacterium
ATTGAAGAGGGAATGGACCAGTTTGGGTATCGTGGTCCACTGCTGAACCGGAGTGAGGCTCGCGCGGGCGTCATCAAAGTGGCGACAGGCTACTACAAGTGGACCAAGAATACCGATTCGTGGTTTGAGGCGGCGGCTCTGGCCCAGCGTGCAACGGGAGTGCCGATATCATCACACACCGAAGACGGCGTGCTGGGTGACAAGCAGGCGCGCCGTCTCATCGATCTGGGAGTTCCGCCTTCGTCGATCATCATCGGTCACATCGATAAGAACGTCGATTCATTCGTCCACCGCGAGCTGGCTGCCATGGGTGTCTTTCTGGAGTACGATAGTCCGTCGCGGCTCAAATACGGGCCGGATCAGAACGCGTTTACGCTCATCGCTTCCGCGGCCGAGCATGGTTATGTTGATCGGATTCTGCTTGGGATGGATCTTGCCCGCCGGTCGTACTACCCGTCCTATGGTGGCGGTCCGGGACTCGGCTACCTGCTGGATACTTTTGTCCCGCGCCTTCGTGCCGAGGGGCTGGATGACGTGGTTGATGCGATTCTTGTGCACAACCCCGCCCGAGCGTTCTCTCTGGAATCGAAGATCAGCCGTCAGCCGACGTAGACCGATTGAGCGCCGATTGGCAGAACCGAGACACCTGCATCAACATTCAGCACCGTTCCCGTAACCTGTGACGATTCGTCGGATGCAAGAAAGAGCACAGCGTATGCGACGTCCTCGATTGTTTGATGCCGCCCCAGTGGGAGTGCCGAGCCGGCTCGCATGAGCATTTCGTCATCCAGACCGCGCCTGTGCTGTAGCGCAATCTCGGCTTCTGTCAGGATCCAGCCCGGAACGACATAATTCACCCGTATGCGGTCGGGTGCCAGCGCTCCGGCAAGCGTCCGAGTCATGGAGATCAGACCGCCCTTCGCTGCCGAGTAGGCAAGCAGATTGGGAGTCGCCTGGATTCCCGCTGTTGATCCTATATTGATGATGCTGCCTCCGCCCGAGCGGCGAAGGTGGGGCACCGCATGTTTGGTGCAAAAGAAGTGACTGCGCAAATTGATCGCGAGCACGGCGTCCCACAGCTCGGACGTGGTTTCTTCGAGAGTCCCGCGCGGAAACCAACCCACGTTGTTGATGAGGACATCAACTCTCCCGTAGGCATGTGCCGCTCGGCTCATGAGAGAGGCACACTGCTCTTCCCGTAAGACATCTGTTGGATAAAACGCGGCCTCGTGTCCTGACGCGCGTATGCCGGCAGACGTTTGGGCGCCGACATCCCGGTCGATGTCTCCAATGACGACGGCTGCGCCCTCACGAGCCAACATTTCGGCACAGCCCCGTCCGATTCCCTTGGCGCCGCCGGTCACGACTGCTACCTTGCCCGTCATGCGTTCAGCCATCTAGCGATCCTTATGCAGATACATCGACCCACTGTCCCGAGCGAGCACTTTGCAGGATGCAATCGCCGATGACATTTTCCAGGTGGCCATCCATGAAAGTGGGAAAGTTTGGTTCTCGTCCCGATGAGCGACCCCCGCCACGAATATAGTCATAGATGGCTCGATTGATCGCCGTATGGCTGTCTGGAAAGCCCTCGGCGTGTCCCGCGGGGTAACGCGCGTACTGTCGCGCCTCCTCGGACAGTAGTGCGGGATCTTTGATCAGGACCTCATTGGGCCGGTCGCGATGTCCGATCCAGAGCTCATTGGGACGCTCGCCGTCCCAAGCAAGAGAGGCACGCGATCCGTTGATCTCAATACTTAGTCGGTTCTTCCGGCCCGCACTGACCTGCGACACGCTCATCGTCCCGCGAGCCGATTCGCCCAGGCGGATAAGTACGGTCGCGGCGTCTTCCGTTTCCATCCGAATAGGGATACGCTCTACCTCCGCGGTAGAGAAGGTCTCAATGGGGCGGGCGGGCTTCTGGCGAACAGGGATAAAGGTCGCGAAATCGGCGAACACTCTCCGCACCCGCTGGCCGGTCACGAATTGTGCGAGATCCAGCCAATGTGATCCAACGTCGCCTACGGCTCGCAATGCTCCTCCTTGTTCAGCCTCGACTCGCCAGTTATAGTCGGTCTCCAGGAGCAGCCAGTCCTGCCAGTAGCCCCCATGCACGCTAAAAATAGTTCCAAGGTCACCACGGCGGATCATGGCTCGAGCATGTTGTAACAGGGGATAGAAACGCACGTTGAAGGTCACCGCGTTTACCAGTCCACTGCGCTGGGCGATCTCCACCAACTCGGCAGACTCCCCGCTCGTCATGGCCAGAGGCTTTTCGCACACTACATGCTTTCCCGCCTCTAGAGCGGCTTTCGCCGCGGGATAGTGATAGATATTGGGAGACGAGATGTCAACGACCTCGATATCCGGATCCCGTATTAGATCGAGATAATTCCCATACGCTCTGGGGACGAAGAGATCGGCTGCCTTGGCCTCGGCGGACGCCTGACTGCTTCCAGCCAGGGCAACGACATCGACATATCCCAACCGGCGCAGTGATTCGATGTGAGCAGGGCCAATGAAGCCGGCGCCAATGACGCCCACTCGTACACGGGTCGTCATGCCTGTACCTCCTCGACGGGCCGCAAGACGGTCTTAAGGGCTGTCCGCTGCTCGAAGGTATCGAATGCGGCCCTCCACTCGGTCAGAGGGAAGACAGCAGTAACAAGCTCTTCCGTTCGCACAACTCCCTCAGCCATCAGACGGAGCGCGCGGGGCCAGGCCGACGGTACATGAGCGTTGCTCCCCGTGACGTGAATCTCCTTGAAGCAGACCTGATCGAGGTCCCAGCTGACGGACTTACCGAAGAGGCCGATCTGTGCATATTGTCCGCCGCGGCGGACGAGATCGAGCAAAGTCTGGGCGGCCGCTCCTGCTCCCGAGCACTCGTATACAATATCCGCTCCCAGCCCGTCTGAAAGATCCATCACTGCTCCTCGGCAATCATCGCGCTGAACGTCAAACGTGAGGTCAGCACCCAGCTTGCTTGCCGTTTCGAGGCGGTGGCCGTCCACGTCGGTGCCGAGGACAATGGCCCGAGCTCCCGCTGCCTTGACCACCTGCAGGGTCAAGAGCCCAATGACTCCCGGACCAGCAATAACCGCGACGTCTCCGGGGATAAGCCGTGGAAGCTCAACCGCTCCATGCACAACGCAGGAGAGTGGCTCGGTAAGCGCACCGGCTAGGTACCCAATATTGTCCGGCAGTATATGGACGTTGCGCTCGGGTACGACAAGATAAGATGCGAATCCGCCATCAATCCCTGAGCCCAACGACCGTCGCTCAGGACAGAGGTTGATGCGTCCTGACCGGCAGTAGCCACATACTCCGCACGTGGAAAAGTACGTCTCCGTGGTGACCCGATCGCCTGGCCGGATCCGATCCACTCCGGAGCCCACCTCGACTACCTGCCCGGATATCTCATGACCCATAACCACGGGTGGCCTTGTGGGGAACTCGTCATAGTAGATGTGCAGATCGGTTCCACAGATACCCGTGGCCTGGACCGCGATCTTCACCTGACCGGGCGAGACCTGAGGCTCATTGATGTCCAGAATTTCGACGTTGCCAAGCCCGGCGGCTGTCTTGACCAATGCCTTCATATCATGAACTGTCGGAGAAATGTCGCGGATTGTCGGAGTGCCCGCATTCGATCGTCGAGGCTGGTCTCGTACGCTCGGTCCTCGACTTCGATGCAGACGGGACCGGTGTAGCCCGTGTCGCTCAGAGCGG